>JAGFXG010000147.1 GCA_017860985.1 Deltaproteobacteria bacterium | reverse complement strand
GCTGAACCTGATCGTTAATCAATTAAATCGAACACCCCATCAAACGATGCCATGGAATCTCGATCGGAGATGTAAAGGAGGAAGGCAATGAATCTTGATGCATTATTTTATCCCCAAAGTATAGCCGTCATAGGCGCGTCGGACAACCTGGGCGGAGGGAAAGTGCCCTATTTCCAGATCCAGCAGATGAACGGCTATGCCGGGAAACTTTATCCCGTCAACCCCCGCCGCCCCGAAGTGGCGGGCATAAAAGCATATGCGTCGATCGACGACCTCCCGGAACCGGTCGATTTCGCACTGGTGGCCGCTCCGGTCGAGCAGTCCATCGACATCATCAGGGCCGCCGTGCGCAAGGGCATCAAGTTCATCCATTTCTTCACCTCGGGATTCGGCGAAACGGGCAATCTGCAAATGGAGAAAGACATGGTCCGGGAGGCCCGCAAGGGCCATCTCCGCATCATCGGCCCCAACTGCATCGGCGTGCAGTGCTTCGAATCGAAGCTGTCCTTCAAACTTTTACACGAGCAGGAAGAGCCGGGCGCCATCGCCTTCCTGGGGCAGTCCGGCGGCATTACGTCGAGCTTTATAGCCCTGGCCACGACCCGCCGTATCTGGCTCAACAAAGTCGTCTCTTACGGAAACCAGATCGACCTGCGGGTGGAGGACTACCTGGGGTACCTGGCGGACGACGACAGGATCCGCCTGATCGCCTGCTATGTCGAAGACATCAAGAATGTCGCCGGATTCCTCAAAACACTCAAGAGGACGACGGCCAAAAAGCCCGTGCTTATCCTCAAGGGCGGCAGAACGGAGCAGGGTTCGAAAGCGGCGGCCAGCCACACGGGTGCCATGGCCAGCAACTACGCAATCTGGTCCGCGGCCGTGCGGCAGCACGGGGGCCTTTTGGTGGAAGACTTTGATCAACTGATGAACCTGGCGATGCTGGGCACCGCAAAAAAACTCCCGTGCGGCAGGCGCGTCGGGTTTCTGGGCGCGGGCGGTGGCGTTTCGGTATTGTTTGCCGACCTGGCCGTTGCCGCGGGGCTCGAGCTTCCTGAACTGGGACCGCGCGCGCAGCAGATGATCAACGAAAAAATCAGGGGCGTCAACACCTCAACGACCAACCCCGTCGATCTGGGCGCCTTCGGCTTTGACCTCAAAGTCATGCTGCATACGATGCAGGCCATGGATCAGGACGACAACATCGACGTGATCATCCCCTACTTTGACGTCGAATACCTCATCCAAGCCGAGATGATTCTCCACATCAAGAACAGCGCCGACACGATCATGCAGATGGCCGAATCCATCAGGAAGCCGGTGATTCCCGTCCTCATATCCTTTTTGGAAAACAACCTGGAAGCCCAGCGCATCAGGATCGATACTTTCAAGTCGCTGCGCAAGGCCGGCTTTCCCGTTTACGGAACGATCCAGGAGGCCGTCTATGCCATTGAGACGTATTTCGAATGGGTGGAAAAAAGGACACCCCGTTAGAGATGCAGATCGTTTTTTGGATTAGGTGGGTAATTCGGTAGACTTAACACTTAATTCTCTAAAATTAAATTGTCTCATAGAACACGGGATTGCTGTTAACTGTTTAAGTTTCTCCCCAAACTAATATTGTGTGCCACCAATCTGTGAAACAATAGCGTCACATTTACTTCAGCGAATAGTACTGTTTGCGCCGCCGGATGTGCGAGGCAACCATGCCGTCTTTTTCCAGTACCTGCAGATGTGTGAAAACCTCGGACACCCCAAGAAAGATTTCCAGCGGCAGGCGTTTGCCGCTGATCTCCGGAAAAAGGCTGCGGGCAATGCTGTAAACCGTGAATTCACCTTTTTTCAGAATGGTGAGTATTTTTTCCTGCCTCAGCAAAAACTGCTCCCTATACATTGCGACGGTCCTGGGCAGGTCGGTGATGGGCTTGCCGTGAGCGGGGTAAACGATGCGCGGGGCAAGCGACTCAATTTTCCGCAGAGAATCGTAGAATTCCAACTGGCTCATCCTCCAGGGAATGTCAAAATCGGATTCCAGCATGACAAAAGCATTGGGCGTGATATGGCCGAGGATATGGTCGCCGGAAAAAAGAATCCCTTCTTTTTCCAGGTAAAGGCAGATGGACCCTTTGGTATGTCCCGGCGTTGAAATGACCGTTGCCTCATAATCTCCCACCTGAATTTTTCCCCCATCCGAGAGGCACACATCAACCCGGCAGTTTTCCGCAAGCGATGAAAAGAATAGTCCCATGCCATAGAACAAAAGCTCGAAAACCAGCGGCACGCCCATAAGCCGGTAAAACTTCGAGAATTGCCGGTCGGAAACTTCCATGCCGGTTTCGACAACCGGCGCGTCTTCACAGTGAGCAGCCACCGCTGTGCGGCCCGATGATTGTTTGACGACGTGCCTTGCGGCGCCGTAATGATCGATGTGGCCGTGCGTCAAAATGATCCGGTCGATATCGGAAAAGCCGATGCCGATCTGCCGGAGGGATTCCTCCAGGTGCCGCGTAGTCCTTCTTGTTCCGGTATCGAGCAGCGTTGTTTGTTTGCCCGTGAACAGGTACGCGTTCACCGGCCCCGGCTGCCTGCCGGGCAGCGGTAGAATGATTCGGTGGATATGCGGATGGATTTCTTTGCAACGTATGGTGGATTTATGCTTCATGTTGTTCCGATTGTTTACATCGACTTGTTCTTTGCGCATCAACAACCGCAATGCTCAGCATCAGGGTAGACTCCCCGCAATGACGGGAAACACAGAAATTCAAAGGTTTCACCCCATTTCCAGCAGGATTTTGTTTAGTTCTTTGATTTCATCGCGCAGAGCGGCCGCTTTTTCAAACTCCAGGTTCTTGGCCGCCTGCTTCATTTCCGCCGTCAGATTTTTAATGAGCGCGGGCAAATCTTCTTCCCGGGCGGGAATGGCCCTGCCTTTGGCATCTACCGGCACGGTCATATAATCGGCTTCGTATATGGAGCCCAGAATATTGCTGATCGATTTTTTGATGGTTTCGGGCGTGATGTTATTCTCTTCGTTATACCGGGCCTGAATGATGCGGCGGCGTTTGGTTTCGTCAAGACAGGCCTGAATGGATCTGGTGATTTTATCGGCATACATGATGACCTTGCCGCCGACGTTGCGCGCGGCGCGGCCGCTGGTCTGGATGAGCGATCGTTCGGAACGCAGAAATCCTTCCTTGTCCGCGTCGAGAATGGCCACAAGCGACACTTCGGGGATATCCAGACCCTCGCGCAGCAGATTGACACCGACCAGCACATCGAACTCACCCAGGCGCAGATCACGGATGATGCTGACCCGTTCTAGGGTATGAATATCGGAATGCAGATAACGCACGCGGATGCCGAGGCCGCTGTAATAGTCCGTTAAATTTTCCGCCATGCGTTTGGTCAGCGTGGTCACCAGAACTCTTTCCTCTTTCTTGACGCGTAGGCGTATTTCTTCGAGCAGATCATCCACTTGTTGTGAAGCGGGTTTGATTTCGATTTCAGGGTCCATCAGGCCCGTCGGGCGGATGATTTGTTCCACGCGGATGCCGTTTGCCTTTTCGGTTTCATAGACGGCCGGTGTGGCTGAAATATAAATTCGCTGATTGGGCAGCGCCTCATATTCTTCAAACCGCAATGGCCGGTTATCCAGGGCGGAAGGCAGCCTGAACCCGTATTTAACGAGTGTTTCCTTGCGTGATCTATCGCCGTTCGATCATTTCCAGTTCGTAATTTGTGCGCTGTTCGTGGCGCTGAGATTCGAGCATCATATTCTGTTCTTTATATCGGGCCAGTGTCTCGGCCAGTTCCGCGCGAATATCGGCCGTCGCTCTTTTGAGATTATCCTTTGTAGTCACATAGTGGCTGCCGGGGTAAACGGCGGTTTTGGAAAGCGACCCTAGTTTCTTTCCGCGCAGCGGGTCAATCCAGTGAATCGCCTCAATCGTATCGCCGAAAAATTCCACCCGGAGCGCCTGTTCGTCCTCATAGGGCGGAAAGATTTCCACGACGTCGCCGCGGACGCGGAACGTGCCGCGGTGAAAATCAATATCGTTTCGTTCATACTGGATTTCAATCAGCCTTTTTAAAATCTCATCACGCGGTATTTCACCGCCCACTTCCAGCTGCACTATCATGCCCAGATACGATTCGGGGGAACCCAGGCCGTAGATGCAGGAAACACTGGCCACAATAATGACGTCGCGCCGCGTCAAAAGCGCGTGCGTGGCGGCATGGCGCAGCTTGTCGATTTCCTCGTTGATGGCGGAATCTTTTTCAATGTAAGTGTCCGTTGTGGGCAGGTAGGCTTCCGGCTGGTAGTAGTCGTAATAGCTTACAAAGTATTCCACGGCGTTATCGGGAAAAAGGCCTTTGAATTCTTCATACAGTTGCGCGGCCAGTGTTTTATTATGCGCGATAATCAGTGCCGTACGCTGAGCACGGGCAATGACATTGGCAATGGTGAAGGTTTTGCCCGAACCGGTAACGCCCAGGAGCACCTGATGCCCCTTCCCTGCTGCCAGTCCCTCGGTCAGTTTGTCGATGGCCTGCGGCTGATCGCCGCTGGGAATAAAATCCGTGATGAGTGAAAATTTTTCCATAAAATTCTGATAACCATAAATGATTTCTGAATTGCCAGGCCTTTACCGGGCAATGACACAAGGGGGAGTCACGTTTTCACTTCCCATCTACTCTGTAAGGCGTTTGAAGATACCCTTTGGCGTCAATCCTTGTCGCCCCGTCGGCGCCTTCAATTTTCAGCACCCGCTTATAATAGTCCTGCGCATATTTTCGTTCCTGACGGATATCGTGAATCATACCCAGATACAAAAGTGACCGGGCCTGCGTGCGAATATTATAAAATGATTTGTCCTGAATCGCTTTCTGAAAATAGGATTCTGCTCTTCCATATTCACCCCGCTTAAAATGGATTCTTCCCATTAATTGATAATAGCGTGGCTGAAGCTGAGGAATAAAGGGCGGTACTTCGCCGCTGATATTCTTCTCTATTTGCACCGCCATGGCCTCTGCCTCGGCAAATCGGTTTAACTCAAGCAAGGCTGTTGCATAGATAAAATGAAAATTATAATTATCAGGGAATTTATTCCTCAACCCCTGAACAATAGGCAGTGCTTTGGACGGTTGTTTTTCATAGTTCAGATAAACGGATACCAGTTCGACCCGAGCCATTTCCTTCAGCAGATACCCTTTTTGCGCTGCTGTCCGGATTTCCGCCAATCCTTTTTGCCTGTCGCCCTCCGTGATGAACAAGGAAGACAAAAAGCCGGTCACGCCGGCAAAATGATCGATATGATAATGCATGAGACCCATGAGAAAATCGGCATCATAATTATTGGGATCACAGGATTTGGCCGCCTCCAGATAACTCCAGATATTAGCGGTTTCATGAGTCATGGCTATGTATCTTTTTTCTTTTACAACCAAATTAACTTTAGCTATTTTAGCCAGGGCCATGGCTACGTAGGCTTGACTGTCTTTAGGGTTTTTGGCAATCCTTTTTTTCCCCCGGACCACCGCTTCTTCTGAAAAATAAAGGATGGCTTCTTTTTCTTTTTGACGCTTTTCAAGACTGAAGCACATTTCATAAGCAAACATATGCAGCATTGCTTCAAGGGCGTATCCGGTCGGGTTATCGGGTTCCAACTCCACTGCCCTTTTCAAACCGGCATCGGCTCCGGCCTCATCCAGATTAAACGACCTGTCGATTGCCTCCATGAGATGAGCCTGGTAGTTGCCGGTCCGCAATTCCCTCCCGCGCGCATCAAAGACAAATACCGGCATGGATGACAGAACAAAAAGCACAATAATGATCGATAATTTTTTCAGCATATTTTTCCGAACTTCTAATTCCATCCCACACTTATCGTAAAAGAGAACACAGTCATTGCGACGAGTGCCCTTTAGGGTAGCAAACCCTTGGGCTGCGTGGCAATGTACTTTTAATGTTTTTTCGTTTAGTGTCATTGCCCGGTCTAGCCGGGCAATGACACATTAATACCTGCTCCTTGCACCTTGCACCTTACAGGAAGAGAACCGGCTCTCGCAATATCGCCTCTCTCGCCCGCATCGCGCAGGCGGCAGTTTCCGGATGCGTATCCTTGAGCGAAGCGATCTGCCGCAAATTATCACCCGTGCGCAAAACCAGTGAGGCCATGTCTCCTTCGGCAATGCCGGTGGTTTTGATGACATCATCCCAGCTTCGTCCACGCGCCCAGTAATACATCGCCACGCCCGCCGATTGATAAAGCTGCGGACTTTTAAAACCCGCGGCTTCCAATCGTCGCGACAGCGGGCGGACGGCCAGAAGCATTTTCCGCAGGGCGGCCATCAGCTTATGCGGCAGTTCTTTAGTGGCCAGCTGGATTTCATCGTCCCGGTCATAAGCGAAAACTGCCACCGTCGCCGCCAGCAGTTTTTCATTGTCCACCGGAAAAGCGTTTTCCCGCAGACATTCGGCGACCAATAGCGGGTAATCCAGCCTGAGGCGCGCCGCCCAACGTCCATCATCGGTGAGTTTGCCTGACGCGTGAACAAAACCTTCGCGCTGTAAAAATCCCAGATGCAGGGAAAAATCCTTCCAGAGTAAGGCTGCGGCGGATACCGTGTGTCCGTTGGTCTTGTTTTGCTGCCAAGCCGCAAACGATCTTTCAAATATTTTTTTCACGTCAGCCGGCGTCTGGGACAAAAGCAGGTTCAAGACCATCGCAAAGTCATTTTTCAACTGGCTTAAAATATCTTCCGGCGCGGCGGAAAGCATTTTCCGGATATGTCCCAAATCCATAAACCGGCCTGTAACCGCCAGCATAAAACCGATGTTGTCCTGACCGCGCCTGCCTGCGCGCCCGGTCATCTGCCGGAATTCGGTCGCGGACAGCGCCGCAAAATCATGGCCGTTAAACTGATCAGAGTTAAATAGCACAATGGTGCGCGCGGGGAAATTCACACCCGCAGCAATGGTGGAGGTGGCAAAGATCACCCGCAGATGTCCCCGGTTCATCATTTCCTCGACCATCAGTTTCCAAGCGGGCAACTGTCCGCCATGATGCGCCGCCAGACCCGCGGTCCGAAGCGCCTTGATCTGCCGGTGACTGCCCAGTGAGGGAAACCGATCCAGCAGGTCGTATAAATCATCGGTAAACGCTTCGGGATTTTTTAGAGGCGGAAGTCCAGCCCGGCAGGACAGCGCCGTGTCGCATTCCGCGCGTGATTTCAAAAAAAAGATAGCCGGCAAAAGGTTGAACCGCTCCAGCACCCGGATAATTCCCGCGTAATCCGGTGGACGGCGGCTTACCCGATGACTGAATTTTTCTTTTTTCAAAAACTCACAAACAGCCGGTCCGGCTTTATTTCCATCCAGAAAAGGATGCAGACATCCGGATGGATGCAGGAACATCGGATACAGGGGCACAGGACGTTTTTCCTCGCGGATCACCGTGCAGGTTTTCTTGCGGATGGAGGCAAGCCACGCAGCGATTTCATTGCCGTTGCCGATGGTCGCCGAAAGCAGTAGCAGATTCACTCGCACCGGCAGATAGATCATAATTTCTTCCCAGACCACACCGCGGTCGGTATCGCCCAGGAAATGGGCTTCGTCCAGAATCACCAGATCGCAGTTTAAATCATCCCCCCGGTGCATGGCGTCGTAGAGCTGATTGCGTAGAATTTCCGTCGTCCCGACAATGATCGGCGCTTCTGTGTTTTCCTTGGTGTCGCCGGTGATGATGCCGACATTCTCCGGATCGAAATGCAGGCCGAACTCTACCCACTTGGAATTGGACAGAGCCTTGAGCGGGGAGGCATACCACGAGCGTCCGCCTTTTTCCATCACCGACAAAATGGCCTCCCTGGCAATCCAGGTTTTTCCGGAACCGGTTGGCGCAATGACCAGACAATCATTTTTTTTGATGGCTGCCAGTGCCTGTTTCTGAAATTCATCCGGCACAAAAGGTTCGGATGGCGGTTTCCCGATCTTAGCCAAAACACTCTTCAGCGGCGGCGTGATTTCAGGTTTCATAAAAGAAAACACCTCCGGCCGTCTGGAATTCCTCATGGAATGCGAATGCTTATGCCCTGAAGGTATTTTTTTGTGAAATCGTTTTTCCATCACCATGGAATGCTTTTAGCATAATGCCCGTGAAAGGAAAACCATTCAGTAGTGAAAGTCCATTGCGCTCATTCCGGTTTTAAATATTTCATTCGTTTTTTAATCAGCATTGAACGTTTCTTTCAACAGAATGAGTTTTTTAATGCTGTCCACCAAAGAACACCATCACCATAAATAATTAATTTATATGTATTATCTAATACTTATAAAATATTCTTAACTGATTTGTTATCTGGCATGTTTTTTTCATGTAAAAACTGCAAATAATAGTTATTCATTCAATGCTTTAGGAGAAATTATAACCATGAAAAAAATTATGCAGATCACGCTTTTAATCGGTTT
>JAGFXG010000146.1 GCA_017860985.1 Deltaproteobacteria bacterium | reverse complement strand
TTTGTTGATGAGGAAAACCGGGCGATGACGGTTATTGTTCCCGACGACCAGTTATCGCTCGCCATCGGCAAGAACGGTCAGAACGTTCGCCTTGCCGTCAAGTTGACCGGTTGGAAAATCGACGTGAAGAGTGAGACCATGGCTGCCGAAAAGGAAGAAGACGGTCAGAAAGCATTGACCAAAATCCCCGGTATCGGGCCGGCAATGGCCGAGAAGCTCTTTGCGCAGGGAATCAAGAGTATTGCGATGCTGGCCGCTATGGAGCCTGAAGCGCTTTCCGAGATTCCCGGTGTGGGCGAAAAAACAAGCACGGAGTGGATTGCGGAAGCCATCAGGCTGATCGACGAGGAAACAAACAGTAATAAAAAAGAGTAATTTAGTTCACGGACCCAGTATTTTATTTGAGGGAGTTTCGGGAATGGCGAAAAAGCGAGTGCACGAGTTGGCCAAGGAGCTTGGCCTGGAAAACAAAGACCTGATTGCCCATCTGGAAAGATTGGGTATTACGGTCAAGTCCCATGCCAGTAGTCTGGAAGAGAGCGAGGTCGAAAGAGTCAGGACTGACTTGCAGACCACGTCTCCGAGGCAGATTGTGGAGGAAAGAATAAAAACGACGGTTATTCGCCGTCGTGCGGTTCGCACACAGGTTGAGCCGGTTCCGGTTGAAGCTCCCGATGAAGCAAAAGAAGAATCCACTGAAGGAAAAACCGCTCCGGCTGCCGCTCCGAGAAAAGAGGCGGTTTCGGGCGCGGCGGAAACACCAGCGGTAGAAAAGGCAAAAGAAGAGGTGCCGACTGCTCAACCGGTTGTTCCTGTTGAGGAGGTTAAGAAAGAAGTGACGGCAGCGGGACCGGTTGAGGAATTAAAACCAGATCAGTCGTTGCCTGAAAAGATATTGGAAACACCCAAAAAACCGCCGGTGATTATCCCCGTTCGGCCGCCGATGATGTCCAGGCACAAAATCGTAAAGCCCGAAGAGAAAAAAGAAATTCCGGCAAAAACCCCCCAGAAGCCGGGGGAAAAAATTATTGTACCGCCGCCCGAAAAAATCATTAAAAGAGAATTTGAGAAACCAAAGAAAAAAGGCAAGGGGCCGGTGGAAGTCTTTATTGAAGAGGAAAAAGAGGTCCCGCGCCGCAAGATTCTGGAAAGAAAAATCGACAAGAAGATCAAAGTCATTGAAGATGATCGCGACGTGGCATTCAGCAAATGGCGCGAAGAGAAAAAGGCCGCACCGGTCAAGATGAAGAAAACCGAAATTACGGTGCCGAAAGCCATCAAGCGGCGAATTCGTATCGGTGAAACAATTACGACGGGTGATCTGGCCAAAAGAATGGGCGTCAAGGTCGGTGAGGTTATCAACAAATTAATGGGCATGGGTGTGATGGCTGCTATCAATCAGGCGATTGATTTTGACATTGCTACGCTGGTGGCCTCTGAGTTCAGCTTTCAGGTGGAAAAAGCGGAGATTGAATTTGAAGATAACATAATGAAAACGCAGACGGTTTCTGAAAATCTCAAGCCGCGTGCGCCGATTGTCACGATCATGGGTCACGTTGACCACGGTAAAACATCACTGCTGGACGCGATCCGTCAGACCAATGTTATTGACGGCGAAGCCGGCGGGATTACTCAGGCCATCGGTGCCTATCATGTGCACATTAATGGCCGCGACATTGTTTTTCTGGATACACCCGGCCACGAAGCCTTTACCGCCATGCGGGCACGCGGTGCCCAGGTTACGGATATTGTGGTTCTGGTGGTGGCTGCGGACGACGGCGTCATGGATCAAACTGTTGAAGCCATCAATCACTCCAAGGTGGCCGGTGTGCCGATCATCGTGGCGATCAATAAAATTGACAAACCGGGCGCCGATCCCGAAAAGATCAAGCAGTCGCTTACTGAACACGGTCTTTTATCGGAGCAATGGGGCGGTGACACGATTTTCAGCGAAGTTTCGGCCAAGAAGAAACTCGGCATTGAGGAGCTGTTGGAGATGATCCTGCTGCAGGCCGACGTAATGGAGCTCAAAGCTGATCCCGATTTGCCCGCCCGAGGCATCATTATCGAAGCCAAACTGGACCGGGGCCGTGGTCCTGTTGCGACCGTTCTGATTCAGCAGGGAACTTTGCATGAAGGAGACGCTTTTGTTTCCAAAACTGAATTCGGCCGTGTCCGGGCAATGAACAACGATCAGGGGCGTCGTGTAAAGGAAGCGGGTCCTGCCATGCCCGTGGAAGTCATTGGATTTTCCAGCGTACCCCAGACCGGCGCGGAATTTGCCTGCGTGGAAGATGAGAAGAAGGCCCGGAATATTTCCGATTACTGGATCAGGAAAACACGGGAAAAAGAACTATCCGCTTCCTCCAAAATCACCCTCGAACAATTATATCAGAAGATCAAGGAGGGTGTGAAAGATTTAAACGTCATTATCAAAGCCGACGTGCAGGGTTCTATTGAAGCGATTTCGGATGCCCTGAATAAGCTTTCCACCGAAGATGTCCAGCTCAAGGCCATTCACAGTTCCACGGGAGCGATCAGCGAGACGGATGTCATGCTGGCCTCGGCGTCCAATGCGATCATTATCGGGTTCAATGTCCGGCCGGATGCCCGCGTGAGTGAACTCGCCGAGCAGGAAGGCGTCGAAATCAAGCTGTATGACATCATATACAACGTCATCGCAGATGTGCGGGCTGCCATGGAAGGCCTTCTGGAGCCGGAATACAAAGAAGTGGTGCAGGGGCGGGCCGAAGTCCGGGAACTCTTCAAGGTGCCCAAAGTCGGCATTATTGCCGGTTGCCATGTAACGGACGGCAAAATCACCCGCGCGGCCGGTATTAAGCTGGTTCGGGACAGTGTGGTTGTTTTCGACGGCAAAGTCCTTGCTTTAAAGCGCTTTAAAGATGACGCCAAGGAAGTGCTGGCCGGGTTTGAATGCGGCATCAGCATCGAAGGCTATAACGACATTCATGTGGGCGATGTCATTGAGTCGTATATCATAGAGACACTGGAAAGAAAGTTGTAGCAAAGTAAGATCATGGTTATCGGTTACGGCATTATTCGATTACGAATTCCGGAATCAGGTTCTTTGAAGGAAAAAAGAAGTGTTTTAAACAAAATTTTAAAACGCGCGCAAAACGAGTTTAATGTTTCCATTGCCCAGGTGGGCGATTTGGATGATCATCATTTCGCCGAGATCGGATTTGCGCTTGCCGGAAACGAATCCCGTTACATCAACAGCAAGGTCGATCACCTGCTCCGGTTTATCAGCGATTTGAATGTTGCAGAAGTATTAAGCTCGAAAACAGAAATTATGGTGGTTTCAGATTTTCTTGAAACGGCAGACTGGACAGCAGGCAAGTACGATGAACTTTAAAAGAGCGGACAGAGTGGGCGAACTGATTATGGCGGAAATGTCCGATATCCTGCTGAAGGTTGTAAAAGATCCACGCCTGCACGCGGTGACGATCACGGCCGTTAAAGTCACGGATGATCTGCGCAACGCCAGGATATATTTTGTGGAAATGGGCCAGGATGAATTAAACGAAGATGTTCAGACCGGTTTGAGTAAAGCCAAAGGTTTTGTGCGTCGTGAGCTGGGGCGCCGCCTGCAGTTGCGTTTCGTGCCGGAGATTGTTTTTGTGCATGACAAATCCTTCGGTTACGGCAACCATATTGAAAAGCTGCTTGCCGAAATCGCCAAACAGGAAGAAAATCATGATTAAAGAAATACTGGCAGCCATTTCTGCCGGGGAAAAATTTTTAATTACGGCACATGTTCGGCTTGATGGAGATGCTCTGGGGTCGGAACTTGCGTTGTATCTGCTGCTGAAGGATTTGGGAAAGGAAGCGGTGATTTACAATCAGGATCCAACGCCTGATCACTACCGTTTTTTGCCGGCCGCCGCCCATATTGTTCACGAACTGGAGAACATTGAAAAGTATGATGTCGGTTTTGTTCTCGATTGTTCGGAGCTCGACCGTGTGGGGGAAATATCACGGGAAGTGGCTAAAATTAAAACGCTGATCAACATAGATCACCATGTTTCCAATGGGGGATTCTGCAAATTAAGGATTCTGGATCCGAAAGCCAGTTCCACGGGAGAACTCCTTTACCGTTTGATGCGCAGAATGCGTGCGAAGATGACAAAAGACATCTGCACCAATCTGTATGCGGCTATTTTAACGGATACGGGCGGTTTCCGCTATTCCAGCCCGCATCAAGACACACTCAGGGCGGCAGGCGACTTGGTGGAGGGTGGTGCGGACCCGCAATGGATTTCCGAAAACATTTATGAAAGCGATCCACCGGCCAAACTTATTCTGCTGGCCCGCGTTCTGCAAACGTTGACGCTGGATATGGAAAACAGAACCGCATCGATGGTTGTTACGAATCAACATTTGCAGGATACCGGCGCCAGGATGGAGCATACCGACGGTTTCATCGATATCCCGCGCACGGTCAAAGGGATTGACATCGCGATGCTCTACACTCAAATGGGTGAAAAACAATATAAGTTGAGTCTGCGTTCCAAAGGCAAGATTAACGTAGAGATGATTGCCCGAAAATTCGATGGCGGTGGACATGTCAACGCGGCGGCATGCCGGATTGAAGGTGATATTGAAGAGATCAAATCGCGGGTCATGGAAGCTGTTAAAGCAGTATAGGCATTTATGAACGGTATTGTGGTGATTGACAAACCGGCGGGCCTGACGTCCCATGATGTCGTGAGCAAGGTAAAAAAGATTCTGGGAACGCG
>JAGFXG010000145.1 GCA_017860985.1 Deltaproteobacteria bacterium | reverse complement strand
AATATTACCGAAGTCTGTCGTCATCCGCCATCGGGTGTGCGGTTCTTTTGTTTCTTGATGACGCCAGAACAAGCGCCCCGTCATGCGCAAATGAATCAAGACGCTTCTGCCGTCATTGAGGACCATGTGTATCGTCTTCCCGCACCGACGCACGTCTTGAATGACACAACCTCTGATGCTTTCCTGTCCTGTCAGTTTTTCATCGTAGATGGCGGTCCTTAATATTTTTGCTCCGGCAGCCTTTTGATGAAGTTGACGGCAAAGCGTTTCTACTTCCGGAAGTTCGGGCATTTGCTGTCTCCTGCTGTTCTTTTTTTCAAATCTTCCAGTTCGCCTCCCGGATCATGCGTCGCACCAAATCCTTTGCCCGCCTGCATTTCACCCTGTATAGGATCACGTTCCCATACCTTTGTACCGTATGCTTCCCGTTGCAGTGACATTGAGATTTTCTCCGGGTTCTTTTCTTTTTGCCTCTTAACATTATGCTGCATCATTTGCATCAACGGAAACATTTTCGACTTCTCCTTAAAATTTTTTTCATTTTTTTTTCTAAAATGCAAAATAATTGTTGACAAATTTTTCTGTGTGCGTAAATTCAAAAAAAACAATGTATTTTCTTGGTTGGTTTTTTTACAGAGACATTGTTCCGGAAGGAGAATGAATGGAGAACGAAACGCTGTTTAATGAGGAGGCGGAACCTCCTGGTCCAACGACCGACCTTGCTGCGATTCAAGACAAAGCAACGAGGCTGTTTTCGTTGTCCATGAACAGTCAGCAACCTTCCCTGGCAAAATCAAAGCCTGAGAGACTTTATTTCCCTTTTAAAGATTCACCCCGATCACGTGCCTTCCGCAAAAAACATTATCCTGAGATCAGCCGCATTGAATGGTTTGACTGGCGATGGCAGTTTCAAAACGCAATCCGCGACGTCCATTCTCTGGATGCCATTATTCACCTTTCCGACAACGAACGACAGGCGATGATGCACCCGTCGGGTGATCTTCCTGTCGCCATTACCCCTTACTACGCCAGCCTCCTTTCCGTGCAGGATCCTTCTGATCCGCTTCGCCGCACCGTTGTCCCGGTGGTTGACGAATGCCTGCATACCAAAGGTGAAGAA
Organism: Deltaproteobacteria bacterium; assembly: GCA_017860985.1. Lineage (GTDB taxonomy): Bacteria > Desulfobacterota > Syntrophia > Syntrophales > Smithellaceae > UBA8904. The sequence goes on along the minus strand of JAGFXG010000145.1, from coordinate 3,646 downwards.
GAAGATCCTCTTTGTGAAGACGCCGACTCTCCCGTTCCCGGCATCATCCACCGCTATCCCGACCGTGTGCTGTTCCTTGTTACCGATATCTGCTCGACGTATTGCCGTTATTGCACCCGATCCCGAATCTTCGGCCGTCAGCATCAATGCTTTATTGACACGGACAAATGGGAAAAAGCTCTGGACTACATCAAATCGAATCCGAATATTCGCGACGTCCTCCTGTCCGGCGGCGACCCCCTTACACTGCCCGACGATAAACTTGAATGGCTGCTTTCAAGGCTCAAGGACATTCCGCATGTTGAACTGGTCCGGATCGGCACCAAGGCGCCCGTTGTCCTGCCGCAGCGCATTTCGCCGACACTGGTTTCCATGCTGAAAAAATATCATCCTCTCTGGATGAGCATCCACATCACGCATCCCGACGAACTGACCCCCGAAATGAGCGCCGCCTGTATTCGCCTGGCCGATGCCGGCATTCCTCTGGGCAGCCAGACGGTTCTGCTCGCCGGCATTAACGACTCGGTCTCCACAATGACCCGGCTGGTGCACGGCCTCCTGCAGATTCGGGTCCGCCCCTACTACCTGTATCAATGCGATCCGATTCCCGGCTCATCGCATTTCCGCACACCCATCAGCAAGGGCCTGGAAATCATCCAGGGGCTGCGGGGCCACACAACCGGTTACGCCGTGCCGACTTATGTCGTTGACGCCCCGGGCGGCGGGGGGAAGATTCCGCTTCTTCCCGAATATGCCACCGGCTGGGACAAGGGCGATCTGATGATGCGCAATTACGAAGGTAACATTTTCCGCTATCCGGACAATCACGCTGAATCGAAAGATATCCATTAGGATCGTGAATATTTATGTCCGGTAACATAAACTGCTCGTCAACCAGCACCTCTCAAAAAATAACGGTCGGACTGACCTACGATTTGCGCGATGACTATCTGCGTGAAGGCTACAGCCTGGAAGAAACCGCGGAGTTCGACAAACCCGATACCATCGAAGCCATTGAAAAAGTCATTTTGAAAAACGGTTATACGACCGACCGGATCGGCCATATTCAATCGCTGACCCGTCGTCTTGCCGCGGGCGATCGTTGGGATCTTGTCTTCAACATTGCGGAGGGCCTTCACGGCTTCGGACGGGAAGCACAGGTTCCCGCGCTTCTGGATGCCTACAAAATTCCCTACACCTTCTCCGATGCCCTTGGGCAGGCCCTGACCCTTCACAAGGGCATGACCAAGCATGTCGTGCGCGACCTGGGAATTCCCACTCCGGACTTTGACGTTGTTTCCGATCCGGAGGATATCGACCTCGTTTCGCTTCCCTATCCTCTTTTTGCCAAACCCGTTGCGGAAGGAACGGGCAAAGGAATCACCGCTCTTTCCAAGATCGACAACACCGAAGACCTTCGCAGGGTTTGCGTAAATCTTCTCAAGACATTTTGTCAGCCGGTTTTGGTGGAAACCTATCTGCCTGGACGGGAGTTCACCGTGGGAATCGTTGGAACAGGGAAAGAAGCAAGAGCCCTCGGCGCCATGGAGGTTCTCCTGAACCCGGATGCCGAACAGCATGCTTATTCCTACGAAAACAAGGAGCATTATGAAAACCTCGTGCGATATGTCGCCGTGGACGATGCCGAGGCCAGGCAGGCCATGGAAATATCGCTTCGGGCCTGGCGGGGCCTCGGTTTAAAAGACGGGGGACGCATTGATCTCCGCTCTGATGCTCACGACCTTCCTCATTTTATAGAAGTCAATTCTCTGGCGGGCCTGAATCCAATCCGTTCGGATCTGCCCATTCTTTGCAGACTTGTAGGCATCTCCTATGACCGGCTCATTACCGACATCCTGAATTCAGCACTGAAGCGCGCCGGAATCATCATGATATGAAAGGTCGAATCCAAAAATCCGGCCCACGGAAGAATCCCTGATGAAACGAATGGTCATTTTACATACAGATGTGCCCCCGAATGCGGGAATTGACGAACTCGATTGCCTGAAGCAGGCCGAAAGCGTCAGCGAGGCGGCGCTGGCGCTGGGCTATGAACCGGTCATGCTTCCCTTTGCGATGGATTTCAATGAAACGATCGCCAAACTCCGCTCTCTTCACCCGGATGTTGTGTTTAATCTGGTGGAAACCTTTGCCGGCCGGGGCAGTATGATTTACTTCGCAACAGCGCTGCTGGATTTCCTGCAGATTCCCTACACGGGCTGCAGGACGGACGCCATGTTTCTGACATCCAATAAACCGCTCGCGAAACAAATGCTGCAAGGTGCCGGTATCGCCACGCCGCCATGGCTGACGTCCGAAGGCATCGTCATCGGTCATGCCGATACCGATACCTATATTGTAAAGCCCTCCTGGGAAGATGCTTCCGTAGGTCTGGATGGCGGAGCTGTTCTTCAGACAACAAACCGCGAAATCCTGCTGAACACCCTGCAAAATCGAAAGCAAATTCTCGGCATGGACTGTTTTGCCGAAGCCTACATCGACGGCCGTGAATTCAACATCGCCCTTATGGCTGCTGACGGGGATGTGCAGATTCTGCCGGCTGCGGAAATTCTTTTTCAAAATTTCCCGCCCGGAAAATTAAAATTTCTCGATTATCGCGCCAAATGGGTTGAAGACTCGTTTGAATATGACAACACAATACGCTCTTTTGATATGGGCCCTCATGATGCCGCTCTAGTTGGCTCCTTGCGGGATACTGCTCTCGCGATCTGGCATCTATTTGGTCTGCGCGGTTACGCCCGCATAGATTTCCGCATTGATCAACAGGGGAATCCATTTGTTCTTGAAATCAACGCCAATCCCTGCCTTTCTCCGGATGCAGGGTTTGCCGCCGCCCTTGAACAGGCATCGATCCGCTATACTGATGCAATCGATAAAATCATTCAGAGCGCCATCCAATCCTGAGGAGGTATCATCTTGTGTTAAAGCCTGTTTTATTACTGATCTTCTCCAATCTGTTCATGACGTTCGCCTGGTATGGCCATTTGAAAAACTTCAACACCAAACCCCTGTTTTTTGTCATCATGATAAGCTGGGGCATTGCATTCTTTGAGTATGTTCTTCAGGTGCCAGCAAATCGCATCGGCTTTCAGCATTACTCGCTGGGCCAGTTAAAAATAATCCAGGAAGTCATTACAATGACGGTTTTTGCCGGATTCGCCATCCTTTACATGAAGCAACCCCTTAAACTGGATTATCTCTGGGCATCGCTCTGCATGGTTGGAGCGGTTTACTTTATGTTTCGCAGTGGTATTCCACAAAATGGAGGGGTCTTATGATCGCCTTGATGTATCGACAGGAAATAAAGCCTTCCGATCTCGCTGCTATCTTAAACATTGTACAATCCAGCGGTTTTTTTTCCACGGCGGAAGTGGAGCTGGCCTGCGAACTGGCCTCCGATCGACTGGAAAACGGACAGCAGAGTTGCTATCAATTTCTGTTTGCGGAAGATGACGGACAGGTTGTCGGATATACCTGTTATGGCTTGATACCGGCAACCGCGGGCAGCTACGATCTTTACTGGATTGCCGTTTCTGAATCTTCACGCGGCAAAAAACTGGGCACCATGCTCCTGAAAAAAACAGAAGAACTCATCCGCGGCATGGACGGCAAGCGTCTGTATGCA
>JAGFXG010000144.1 GCA_017860985.1 Deltaproteobacteria bacterium | reverse complement strand
CGCCCACGCGCAACGAACCGGCAATATGAATCTGAAAGAGCTGAAAATTGTCACCTATGCCATGTAGGAAATGGACTGTTGATCCTGATAAAAACACGTAAAATCATATCCGGTATCATCCTCATTTTGTTTGTCTTCCTGTTTACGGGAACGGGAAAAATGTCCGTTCTCCTGTCCGAAATCCTTCCGCCTTTTCAGTTTATTCCGGCTCTGGTGAGGATCATCACCAAACCGGAAGCACTGTTTATTGCCGGCCTGATTTTCATTCTTGTGGTTACCTTGATTTTCGGCAGGGTTTATTGCTCCTTCCTGTGCCCTCTGGGAACGATTCAGGATTTACTGATCTCCGGCTCACAGCGAATTGGCCTGAAATCCAGGCACTCCTTTTCCAGACCATACAACGGCCTGCGCTATACGATTCTGGTTTTAACGGTTGCGGCGCTATTCATCGGGTCCCTGTCATTTATCAGCCTGTTTGACCCCTACTCTCTTACCGGAAAATTTTTCACGCATTTTCTTCAAACGATTCTCGTCTGGACATACAATCTGGGAATCTACTCTTTGAAGCCCTTTGATATCTACTTGTATCCAAAACAGACGGCCTCCGTTGCCCTGTCGGTTTTAGCCGTGACAGGGAGTTTTTTTCTATTGATTATATATCTCGCCGTAACTCGCGGCCGTTTATACTGCAATACCGTTTGTCCGGTAGGTTCGTTTTTAGGGCTGATATCCCGCGTGTCTTTTTTCAAATTCACCATGAACAAAAAAGCCTGTTCCGAATGTTCACAATGTGAAAATGTCTGCAAAGCACAGTGTATTGACTTGCAAGGCGCCGCCATTGATATGAGCCGCTGTGTAGGGTGCTTTAACTGCCTGGATGCATGTTCAAAAGCCACGATCAGCTATCGTCCTGTTTGGAAGAAAACACAGCAAACAGTATGGTCGCCGGCACGCCGGGGTTTTGTTATCGGAGGCGTCGCAGCGGCCGCTGGTCTCCTGGCGTTTAACGCGAACATCCGGACGATGGGCAAGAGCATCCGGTCCGTGCAGGCTAATCCGCCTGTCACACCACCGGGATCTCTCAACACGACGCACTTTACACAAGCCTGTACAGCCTGCTCTCTATGCGTCAGCGTCTGTCCGACAAAGGTGCTGACACCGACTTTTATGGATTTCGGAATAGCGGGTTTTATGCAACCCAAAATGAATTATGAAAAGAGTTACTGTGATTATGAGTGTAATGTTTGCTCTGCTGTATGCCCCACCGGAGCAATCACGCCGTTGTCACTCGATGAAAAAAAACTGACGCAGATTGGCGAGGCTGAGCTACTGGAAGACATCTGCGTGGTCTACGTCAATCACAACAATTGCGGCGCATGCGGTGAAGTCTGTCCGACGCACGCCATCCGCTTTGTGGACAAAGAAAACATTCTGTATCCGAAAATCGACAAACAGTATTGCATCGGTTGCGGCGCCTGTCAACTCGCCTGCCCGACGACGCCTCGATCCATTGTCGTTCACGCCCACCCGATGCATAAAAAAGCTGAAAAATATACGAGTGACCTTCAGGTTATCAGCCCCGAAAAAACGGACGGGCAGAAGACTTCAGGGGATCAGGACTTTCCTTTTTAACCGCTCAATCCCTCGATAAACGCCAGAACATTTTTCCCCAGGACGGCATGATTGTATCCGCCTTCCAGAATTCCGAAACATCCTCCTTTGTTGCGGAGGGCGGTTTCCCTTACACATTTTCCCATGTAAGTGTAATCCTCCGTTTTAAGCAAGCCGCCCCAATCTTCTTCATGGTTGTCGAAACCTGCGGAGACGGCAATGATGTCCGCGTCCGTCTTATCCAGGGCGTTGGTGACGATTTTCAGATATTCATTACGGTCCTGAGCGCCAGGGTTGAGAATGTTAACATATCCTTTGGGTTCCAGAATGTTGATATTGCCGTCGCCCGTGTGCAGATCAAAATCCAGGATGAATGCTTTTTTTATTTTATCCCGGCGTTTGAGTTTTGTAAGTGCAATGGCCATGTTGTTGAAGTAGCAGAATCCCCAGGCGGTATCGGCAGAAGCATGATGGCCCGGCGGCCGGATCACGGCAAAGCAGGGTTCGGAAAGACCGATCTCGGAGGCTTTGATCGCACCGCCCGCAGCCAGCGCCGCAATTTCATAAACACCTTCACGCCTGACCTCGGCAATGTGCCGGGGAGTGTGAACCAGCGCGATATCTTCTTCTGATGCTGGTTGCGGTTCAATATAATCCACCCTTCCCGCCAGGGCAAACTCTATGGATTCGATTCTTCCGGGATTGGATGCAGGATCATAAGAGTAAACCTGTTTATATTCTTCTGAATATACAACCTTCATACCGTCCTCCTTATTGAATCTTTATTTAATTCAGGAAACCCAGCGAGCACAGAGCCTTGATCGTATTTTGTGAAACCGGTAAATCATCCAGATCTTCAGGAGTAAACCATCCTGCACCGTCGGCATCGTCAGCGCCTTTCGGCTCGCCTGATACATAGAGCGCTGCAAAATCCGCAACGACAAAATGAAATTTAATTTTTCCGCCTTCATCACGTTCAATCAGGTCAAACACATAAACGCATTCGCCCACCGCAATGGTAATACCGGTTTCTTCCAGAATTTCCCGGGCCGCACATTCGCGAAGGGTCTCGCCCAGGTGCAGGGTTCCGCCGGGGATTGCCCACAGTCCCTTTCCCGGTTCAACACCCCTCTTGACCAGCAGGATTTTTCCTTCATGGATGACAATGGCGCCGGCGCCGACGCGAGGCCCCGCTGGATAGATGTTGGCATTTGAAGAATTCATGGATCCTGTTTCTCCAGCGGAAACGAAAACCGGCTTGTCACCCAGGGTTCCGGTTTGCCGTCGTAGACTTTTTCGACAAATTTAACCCTTCGATTTTTTCCAATAAGTAGAATCGTCGAAGAGCGTGTTCCATAAACAGGGCTGATAATGAAAACCGGTGATAACATTCTCTCCCACTCAAGCCCCACGCCGGTCTGGGGCAGCTCATCGTCCGGGGGTATGTGGCGGTCCGCAAGCAAGGCAAACAGCGACTCTTCCAGTTCGTGCCCTTTTTTTTCGAGAGCCGCTTTCAGCAGTTTCTTTCCTCTTTTTACCTTTGGCCACGGAGTATCCAACAGGCGGTTGCTTAAACCATGGATGCCATCTGATAGTTTTTGAATCTCACCACGGTTAGAGTATGCAAAAAAACTGTTTGCATCACCCAGTAGAATATTAAAGCCATTATAAGCATGTGCTTTTTTGGAAATGTTTTTGAGATATTTTTCCGGATCGTTTGATCCAGTCAGATACCGGCTCACCAGTTTGCCGCGGGAAGGCGCTTGCGTCTGCCATGAAGCCGGATCCCGGTAATTGGTGATGGCCGCAAACTTTCCACTTCTGGTCACACCTAACCACGTTCCTTTTTCCTTCAGATCAAGGCCCGCCAGGAGCTGCGGATCCCTGCTCCAGAAATCAGCGGGTGCCGAGGGCCGCTCATAAAATTCATCGCGGTTGGCCGCCAGAATCAGACGGTAAGCGGGGTGTACGTTATAGGCAAAAAGGATTAGACACATGTAAACCCCATAGGTTCAAGGCTAAAGGTGAATGTTTGCTGTATTCTGCCTTTATCCTTGGGCCTTTAACCTTTATCCTTTATTTTGTTTATTATTTCCGTCATCGTCTGACCTGCCGCCGCATCAATTCGCACGTCAGCCAGGTAATCCTGTTCAGTCGGTCCTTTATTGATAATGACAAGACGGGCACCCGCACGCTGGGCCTGAATCGGAACGTAGGCCGCGGGATACACGACCAGCGAAGAACCGATAACGATCATTACGTCGCAATCTTCCGCCTCCTGCATAGCCTGCGTCAACGTCCGCTGCGGAAGGGCCTCACCAAAAAAGATAACATCGGGTTTGAGAGTTCCCATGCAGTCATCGCATGTCGGAACATCCTCTGAATCGGCATATCGTTCTTTGACAAGGGCAATGGGGTAACGTTCGCCGCAGTTCAGGCAAACCAGCCTTTGCATATTTCCATGAAGTTCGCGAATCAGTTCCGGAGAACTGCCAGCCTTTTGATGAAGGTTGTCGATGTTCTGCGTGACCAGTGAACTGAGTTTGCCCATCTCTTCCAGTTTAACAATCGCATAGTGTGCCGCGTTGGGCTCCGCGTCTTCCATCAATCCGCCTTCCCTCAGGCGCTGCCACATTTTTTTTCTTGTCTCGTGTGACCCCAGAAATTTATCGATGGTAAAATCATCCGGATCATATTTTGTCCACAATCCGCCGGGGCCGCGGAAATCGGGAATGCCTGACTCCGTACTGATGCCCGCACCGGTGAAAACAACAACTTTTTTTGCTTTCGCGATCATGTCTGCAACTTGACTGATTAATTTATCCATAGACCCTGAGCGCTCCTGTTTTTCAAATGTTCAATGGCGATTAAAATACACCAATTCCTTCAAAATTCAAAAAGATAATTTCTACTTTGCAACTCTCCTGGTAGTCGTTATAGCCAATCATACGGCTGATGCATGTTTCCTGAAGAGCACAGGCAAGATTACGTAAAGAACTTTATATGCTGGCTAATGTGTTCATCATCTACTGCTCAGCAATGCCGCGCGGAGATGGGTGATGATTTTGGGAGAAAGTGAATTGAAAATTGCTTGTCGGAGATCTTTACAGTTTCCAAAATACCATCCGAAGTCAGTGTGGCTCTGCATTAGATCAACATTAGCAACCTAAAAGCA
>JAGFXG010000143.1 GCA_017860985.1 Deltaproteobacteria bacterium | reverse complement strand
TTTTTATAAGTTCCTCTGTATCCTTCATCTGAGTCGCCTTATTTAGCGAAATTCCCGTCCGTGTGGCAAGCTCCATGCGGCCTTTAAGGCCTGTTTGATCCTGAACAACTTCAAATATGCGAACCAGTTTCTCTCCCATGATCCTTTTTCCCCCTATTTACCTTAAGAAACAACGGCATCTTCAAAAGCGTTAATGATTGCCGGCAGCACAACATTCAACAGAAGTCCCAGTTTAACCTGCTTCTTGTTGACTGTTACCGTCCACTGGTAATCACCAAACGGAATAACCAAAACCGCCATCGTACCGGCTACATCAACATAATAATACTGGCCTAATTCCGCCGGGTAGGTTTTCAGCGCGTTGCGGATAAACGCGGTGGCATCGTTTAACAACGTCGCTTCAGCTATATTGGCCTGATCAGTGGCAACCAGCACCTGGCCGTCTTCCGTCATGATAATACAAGAGGCAATAAACCCCTCACCTAAGTCCTTTTTCAAGATGTCCATACAAACATTAACTTTCTGAATATTCATTGGGCCTCCTTCTTAACGTTCATCCGACGTTCATTTCATTAAAAGTTCTGATCACTTTAGGCATGATAATATTGCGCAGCATGCCGAGGCTGCACTTGACATTATTAAAAATGATGTTCCACTGGTACTCATCGATCATCAGAATGACCAGGGTTTGCTGATCTTTCAAATCGATGATGAGATGGTCACCCAGTTCAAACGGGGTCTCGCTGCTGTATGTGGTCTTCATATAAGTGGTCAACCGCATGAAAGATTGAGCAGTATCCGGGTCATCATTATAGAATGCCATCACCTTGCCATCATTCATATTGATAATGCTGGCCGCCCTCAACGCGTCACCCATGTCTTTGCTCATCAGGTTGAGGCAGGTATCGAGCTTGGTACGCTCAACATCGTCAGCCACGACTTCCGCATCTTCCAGCGTTTCGACATCTTCCATTTCCAGATCCGCGTGCTCACCATTCTCCTGCACTTCATCACGACGCCTGGAACTTTCCATCATAAGCAGCATGAGATTTTTGTCGATTTTTCGATCGACACTGCTGGTATTGAGGATCTGCTTGATGTTCAGCCGGACATTTTCCCATGCAATCATTTCCATCGCGGCGTCTTCTCCGGTTAAACTGCCGCAAACCGCGTCGTAAAGCTCTCCTTCCACAAAGCAGAAATGACCCGTATTATTTGTGTTGAGATAGACTTCCATGATGCAGGTCTGCTGCTCCATCGCGATCACCTGAAGAAAACTTCCCACGGAAAGACCAAAAAGAGGCCAGCGCTGCAATTCTTCCTTGGTGGCCGCTTCCGGCGCGGACACATTGCTCATCTCTTCATTATCGATAATCAGCTTGAAATCTTTTTGTACATCTCCACCCATAAGAAACTCCTTGCTTACAGACTGTTACGGCATCGTTTTTTTATAGTCGTTCGCATTAAAAAAACCCGGCACATAGCTTGACTTATTCAGTTCTCGGTCTCTGATTTCTTTTGTCGCGGAATCCACGTGGCCCGGTTTGATGGCCAGTGCGGCAAAGATATTATCCGCAATTATATTAATGTCAAGTGGCTTTTCCAGATAACCGTAAATTCCCATGCTGCTGACAATTTCTTCAATCTTGGGCGTACCGAAAGCAGTCATCAGAATCACAGGGATTTTGGGATAATTTCTGTTCATATAGGCCAGAAGCTCGAAACCATCCATTTTGGGCATGCTCAGATCCGTTAAAACCAGATCAATCACCGGGGATGATTTTAAAACTTTGACAGCATCAGCCCCATTGGTTGCCGTCAGCAAATTGAAATATTTCTTATAGATGCTTAATCCTTCGGCAATTGTCAGAAGCAGGGGCTCTTCATCATCGACAATTAAGACATCCCGCACCCGCCAGTCTTTCTGCAATTCTCTTTGATTGTTGCCGGAAAGATTTTCCTGCCCGTTATATATTCCATCTTTATTAAATATGTTTGCCATGATTCACCAGTTTCTTTTGATAAACCTTTTTTTAATGTCTGACATGATTAAAGCAAGAGCCATGCCCAAGTTCAGAAACCACACAAATGCCTTTAACAACAAGGGATTTTCACGCAAGTTCTTTTCCCTAACCCTATCAGCGGCCAAGATGACCTGTTCATTTTGAGCCGCCTACTCCTACATGAATCATCTAGAATAAATAAACTTTCTGCGAAAACCATGTCTGTTAAAATTGTCTTGACAACACGGTTCGCCGCAAGTATTCTTAAACACTAAGAAGTCCAAATTATTATTCGTCTGGCCAATAATCAGATGGAGTGTTTATGAAATATTGGCCCGGTTCGTGCAAAAGATACATTTTGAACAATCAAATTAGCAAAGACAAGTTGTGAAAGAGTGCCTGGGATTATACGGGAATTATTATTAACTTAATCAGAAATCAATGAGAGGGGAAAGATTGAATTATGAACTCAAGTAATAATTTAAAGTCGGGACAAAAAGCGCTTTCAATGCAGGTTTTGATTCTGGCCGTTGTCATTGTTGTGATTGCGTGCATCGGCTTATTCATCCAAAAATCCTCAACAAGTGCAGTTTTCAATAAAGGTTTTAAAAACTATCAAAGGAGCACTGAACTCCTAAAAGACATCAACGCCGTAACCGCAAACATTTATAAAATAAAAAGCATGGTGGCATCCGGTCAGGACGCTCAGGAAATTAAAAAGGTTTCCGACCAGCAGATTCAGACAATGGCTAAAGACATTGAAGTTGTTAAAAAAGCCCTGGAATCCGACCTCGCCGATGAACAGAAGAAATTTTACCAGGCCATCAGCGACAACATGACTGCGTATCAACAGGCCACTTCGCAAGTCATCAGACTTGCCCCCCAGGGCACGGGCGCGGCATACCTGAGTGTGTCAGACGAAAAAAGAGAGGCGATCACCCAGCTTTTAACACAGCTGCTTGAATATGAAAGCAACCTCGGGGAAGAAGCATACAATTCCTCAAGCACAATCTTCTACATTGTTGTCGCGGTGCTGATCATCCTTCTGGGCGCATGTGTTGTCCTGATTCCTTCCTTCATAAAAAAAATGGTTACCGGCAGCGTTGTGGAGCCCCTGGAAGAAACATCCAGTGTCCTGCGGGAATATGCAGGCGGCAAGTACAGCAGGTCACTTACCTGGGAGGCTGACGATGCCATCGGAGACCTGGTACAATCTGTAAATGCACTGCGATCAAAAATGAGTTCTTCACCGGCCCCGGCCCAGAAAGCGGCAGCACCTGAACCGGCACCCGCCCCCGCAGAGGAAAAAGGCAAGTCCCTGTCCGACATGGTCAAGAAAACACCGGAACCGGCAAAAGATGGTGCTAAGCCTGCTTCACCCACCAAAAAGGCCATTGACAAATTACAGGATATATAAAAAGCTGTTGTGCAATGATACAGAATTAATTTTTAATCAAATTGAGGAGGGGAAAATGAGGCATTTTAAAAAAATTTCATGTTTACTGGCCATGGCGTCCATTGCTTTGTGGAGCGTATCGGGCTTCGCAGCGGAAATTGTCATCGGTTTTTCCGGACCTCTGAGCGGTCCGGCGGGCGAATATGGTCTGGATTGTGTCAGCGGTCTTGAAATGGCCATCAAAGAGCTGAACGCGGCCGGAGGCGTAACCGCCGACGGGCAGAAATATACGTTCAGACTGGAAAAAATTGACGACAAGGCAAGCTTTTTCCTGGCTCAGGCCAATGCCCGTAAGCTTTTGGAAAAAAATGCCCTGGCTATTTTCGTTCCGGTTTTCAGTTCGGCCATACCCATGTTAAAGATGAATCAGGAGGAGTGCGGTGAATTCATTGTCATGGGTTACACCAGTTCACATAAAGCAACTAAAATAAAAAATGATCTCTTTGTGCTGTTTGCACCATTGTCTTTGGCAGAAGCCCAGACATTTGCCGAACAGGCATGGGAAAAGGGATGGCGAAAAGTTGCCATGGTCGTTACGCAGGGCGCGTACGGAGATGAGTGGCGCGAAACCTTTAAGACATACTGGGAGACCCTCGGGGGAGCGATAACGGCAGACAAGCCCGCCAACTACTACACAAGAACAGACTTTGTCGGCCCGCTGACTGAAGCGATTAAGACAAATCCTGACGGCATCCTGATTGGCGGACCCACAGGAACCACCGCGCTTGTTATTGAACAGGCCAGAAAGATGGGCTACAAGGGCGGCTTCATGATCATTGACCAGGCCAAAATAGATGGCATTGCCCAACTTCTGGATGGCACGAAACTAATGGAAAACAGCATGGGAGTTACGACACTTGCGGCAATTCCGGTGCCTGCCACCAATACGTTTACAAAAAGATATCAGGCTGCATATCAACGGGCGGCTAACACCGAATCGGCCTTGCATTATAGCGGAATGTACCTTTTGGCCAGAGCTATCGCGTCGGCAGAAACGCAGGACAATGTTTATGCTGTCCGGGCGGCCTTCCCCAAAGCGCTGCCACTGCTTGCCGATCAGCATGTCCTGGAAATGCACAGCATTTCCAATGGAGGTCTTGTTCATATCGGAACGGGTATACAACAAGTTAAAGATGGAAAATTTCAAAAGTCCGACGTCCTGCTGTGGTGGACAAATAAGCCGGAAGAGATTGCTCATATAGCAAAAACCACCAAATACACAATACCTATGAAACCCTGCAAACTGAAGATCGCTCCCCTCGATTAACAAAGAAGAAGTAAAGTGTAAAAAACCAAGAGTCCCGGCTTCAACGAATCGCCTGAAGCCGGG
>JAGFXG010000142.1 GCA_017860985.1 Deltaproteobacteria bacterium | reverse complement strand
CATAACATATCCTCCTTATAATTTTAGAATAATGAAACTACAAAAAACTTTGAGACAAGTTCAGATGTTGCGTAGAGAAGGAGGTGTGATGGGGAAAAACATTCAACACCATGGGGCTGAAATAACTGTTGGATTGTATAGAAACTTAGCACTTTGGCTTTATTTGTCAAATGGTATTTTAGACGGGAAAAACGCTAGTTTGAATAAACAAGCGGACGTCTGCTAAATATTTTGGAGATAGGTGTAGTCAGCATACCCTTCTTCCGTTTTTGTTTATAAACTTAAGAATCAAGCACACTGTTCCCCGATTTCTCTGTCAGGGAACGGATTAGCGCAATGCCGTTGTCATAAAAGACTTTATCGTAAAAATCCTGTGAGAGGTCCATTTTCAGAAGATTTTCAATCTCCGCCTCCCGCGGCGTTATCAGATTGGGATAATCCGACCCGTATAAAATTCTTGATTTATATTTTTCAAGGTAATCCGGGCCAAGTTTATATCCCTCGTAGGGTGACGGCAGGAAACAGAAAGCGGTGTCCAAATACAATTTCGGATACCGGCCTAAAAGCCCCATAAAACCTGCATATTCATGCGCCCCCATATGGGCAACCGTGGCGGGAAGCCCGGGGAATTTATCGAGTAACCTCATGAAAGGTTCAAGACCGACATATTTATTTCCCACAGGTCCAGTTCCTGTGTGAAACAAAATGTGTTTATTTTTTTTGATGACCATCTCGTATAAGGGGAAGAGCCTCGCGTCGAACGGATAAAAATTCTGCACAAGAAGCTGGAGTTTAAACCCGAGAATCTTCGGATTTTCAAGGAGCCGTTCCGCCATTTCAAGTGCATTATCATCATCCGGGTGATACGCTGCAAAGCAGTAAAGACCGTCATATTCCTGAAGGATATTTATGTTCCACTGGTTCAGTCCTTCTGCGATACCGCCACGGTGGGCATAGTTGGAATAAACAATTATGTCTACGCCTCCCTGTTTTAGACGTGCGATACACTCCTTATAATAATATTGATGAATTATGTTCCAGTTATAATTCTTGACAAAGGAATCCCAGATGGCGTCAAAAAGTTTATCCGGGAATAAATGTACATGGAAATCGATTATTTTTCCGGGAATCATTGGCATAATCAACACTGTCCTGCGCATCTATTTAGTATGGATTTATTTGTTATATTACCGTGCTTGTTCTGTCAATTAATACAAATGGGCAGTACCGGGTATTGAGGGACGTACTTCACTATATCAAAATAATATATAAAGTAACCTATTTGGGCTATCGTTCCGATTTCTCACCAGCTTCCTCGACAGAAAAAGCATCGGTGGCGGGAACGGTGAACTGGTGCTCATTCCTTCCAGTTAAATCGTCTTTTTAATTCCCAGCATCACATAGAGCGGGCAATTTCCTGATATCACACTTGATAGAAGCATGCCGGAAAGGACAGCGAGGACAAGACCCGCAATACCCGTAATCCAGCCCATAACATTGGCGGCGATAAAAAGAACGGCCACCACAAGCCTGACGATCCTGTCAATGGTACCCACGTTTCGTTCCATTAATAGCACCTCCTCTGTTCCCTATAATAAATCGGTAGTGTCAACAATCTTTCACACTTGTGGGATTAGTAATCCATAAATCCGATGGTCGGTGAACCAAATAAAAATTGCGCGTGAAGGATAGAAAGGCGGCAGAATATTCCTGCCGTCCTTGTTGTGCATACGCCGCATATTTATTTATAGTGTATACAGCTCGCGTATATCTGTTTGGGGATAAGAAAGCCTGCCACCTTTATCGATTACCTGGCTACGGTATTTTTTGACGGAAATTACCTCCAGGGTTTCAATGTGCTGGATGCTTTTCAAGGTTTTGGTTTTGCCGAGCAGTTTTTTGTAGCTGTCGTAAGATTCCGTGATGACTTCTACGATAAAGGAATTCGCACCCTGAGTGTGCAGCACAGAATGAACAATGCTCATTTTCCTCAGCAATTCGATCAGCTTGTCATCATGATGGGGATTATCGATGAGCATAAAAAAATGAAACAGGTCCGACAGGTCCCTGTAATCCTTTAAATCGAAATCCGCTTTCTGCTTGAAAACTTCAATGACTTTTTGCGTCTGAATGGACGTAACGGCGGGAATGCCGGCGGGAAGCTTGAGTGCCTTGATCTGATTGATCCAGTCGCTCAGCTGTGTTTTATCGTCAAAGTTGGAATCAACGATATAACTGTGTCGCCCCATGACGTGAAAAATGGAAATGACATGGGCATTTCCCTTAAGAAAATTTATCAGCACATTTTCGTCACCCCAGTTTTGCATGAAAACCAGTGCGTGCAGTATGTTATTGTTTTTTGACATGACTCCTCCTGTTGTTTCGATTGGTTGTTGAAAAATTGAGCAGACGCCTCTTTTGTAAAGCAGTATATGAAAAGTGGTTCTCAAGTGTCAAGAGGCATTTCACATACTTTTTGAGCACCATGCAAAAGCAATAAAATGGGCGGCATCCTTCCGAATGCCGCCCCCCCAGCCTAAAAGCCTACAGCCTATAAGACTCTTCTATTTTCTCAACTCCTTCATGGTCTTGTAGCGTTTCGGATCAACCCATTTGGCCACTGCTTTTTCATTTTCCGGGCAGGACTCGTGCAGGAAAGCAACTTTTCCATCTTCCTGGAACTGGACAATCAGCTGATAATAGTAGCCGGGATATGTTTTGTAAGGACTGTTCGGATCGACTCTCATACGTGAATGATAGAAAGGTTTCACTTTCTTGGTTTCGTATTTCATTTTGCCCAGAGAATAAACTGTTTCCACATCTTCCATCGCTTTGATCAATTTTTTAATGTCACCGGTTCCCTTAGCCCTTTCAATGGCTGCCTTGAAATGGTAAATGTCGGCATAGGCAATGTGCACATGAATCTGCATGGGGATTTTTCGCTCTTGAGCTTTCTTCACCAGCGGAATGGTTTTATCCGTGAGCGGAATATCATCAAGGTCGGTAAAGGAACCCACAACCCCCAGTGCCTTTCCGCCCGTCATCCGCCAGTAATCCCTGGTCTGGGAAACGCCGCCGTAGAGGTTGACCTGAATGTCACGGGCCGCAGAATCCGACCACTGCTTGGCAAACGATTCCGTATCGGTAAACCAGGAGCTGAAATAGTAAATCAGGTCGGCATCGGCTTTCTTGATATCCTGGAGAATCGGCAGATACATGGTGCCACGAGGCTTGACGGCCTTGCTGTAGACGATCTCCAGGCCGCATTCCTTGGCCAGTGCTTCCCAGGTTGGCAGATTGATATAGCTGATCCCTTTGCGCCATTCAGTCGTCCAGGCCAGATCTTCCCAGAGGAATGCGATCTTTTTGGCTTTCTGGTATTCAGGAACAGTCTTGCAGAAGAAGTATTTCTGCTGGGCGTAATGCGCCGGTTCCGGATCCCAGTCCCGGAAGTTATGATCATATTTCGGCGCCTGATCCAGGATACGGGCCGTCAGTTCCGATCCCATCGGTCCGTTGAAAACCAGAATGTGCGGATACTGCTTCGCCATCTGCCCCGAAGCTTCCTGAACAGCGAGGCAGATCTCCGTCCGGCCTTCGACGGAAATGAATTTAGCCTTATCCTCCATGACCAGTTTGCGAAACGCTTCTACGGACAGTGAGGTATCACCCTTGTTATCCATGACCACATACTTGACGGGCCTTCCCATAATACCGCCTGTCGCGTTGATTTCTTCAACCGCCATTTTCTGGATGTCCATACACGGTTTGGTGCCGGGCGATGCCACCATGCCAATGTAGCCGATGACAAACGGTTCGCCTTTCGGCTCGGCACTTGAGATGGTCGGTGCACTGATTGCAATAGCAAAAAGTAGCATCAACGCTGTAAAAATGACAATGTTAAGCTTTCTTGATCGCTTCATCATGTTTCCCTCCTCCTCATGAAAAAACTATTAGAAAAATTTGATCAAATTTTTTGCCGAATATTTGATCCTTCTATCCTTTTAGATATTTCTTTTGGATATATTCATTATCCTTTCCGATCTCACTTGAAACCCACTTGACCCGTGGGGGCGATTCGGACATTTTTACAAAATTGGCGCTGATAGTATATTTCCCAAGTTTTTCATCCTCCACTTCCTGAAAAGCCTTACGGATCTGCCACTGCTTATTTTCCATAGCCTCCTCCGGCGTCATAAGCTTCATAATAATCGGGACTCCACCGCCTCTCCATTTTGATCTGGCTGATTTTTTGCTGTAATGCAGCGCCATTTTCACCAGTTCATCGCTGGTAAACTGGACCGTTTTTTCCTCGATGATCTTATGCAGGTGAATGGCCTGCTCCAGAATGTCGGGGATACGGTCCGATGAATAACGCCAATCGTCTTCCTGTTCCCACAGACCGAGAATTTTTAAGAGAGCGCGAAAGTCATGGTCGCGGGGTGCGGCAATGGCCACAAAGCCGTCCTTGCACTTCCAGTGTCCATAAGGGTAAAGGATGAAATCCAGAACACCAATCCGCGGGCGCGCCTTTTCCCATGTAAAGCCGATGGTGGCCGGCATGCCGACCATGGAAGAATACGCGTCCATGCCGGCAACATCGACCATCTGGCCCTGCCCGGTATTTTGCCGGTGGATCAGGGCAACCGTGCCGCCCAGTGCTGCGGAAAGTCCGGAAATATACCAGCCCGCCCACATGCCGCCTCTGAGCGGCCAGTTCAGGGGCTCGGGCTCGTTGGGCGGCGCCCCCATTTGCGCGGGAAGTCCGGAACCGGCCTGTGAAGTAATATCCGTATCCGGCATCTTCGCAGACTGTCTGGCCT
>JAGFXG010000141.1 GCA_017860985.1 Deltaproteobacteria bacterium | reverse complement strand
AGCCATCATACCACCGATGGCAGCCGATCGCTCAATGAGGTAGACCTTGAAACCGGAGTTGGCCAGATCGAGCGCCGCCTGAACGCCGGCAATACCGCCGCCTTCTACCAGTACTGCACCGATTTTTTTATTATTGTTATTATTGTTATTGTTATTATTCATAGGCAGTTTTTTTGTATTCTCATTTACCTGTGATCACTCAAACATTTCTTCCACAGACGTGAGGCGCTTCACAACGCTCTCCGGAGAAACCATGAGTTTTTCCAACCCCAGTTCCTCCGCAGAAATTCCGAAACAAAGCCCCAGTAATTGGGTGATATAGATAATCGGCAGATTATGATCTTTCCCGGTTTCTTTTTTAATGTCGCTTTGCCGCAGATCCAGATTTATCTGGCACATGGGACAAGCCACCGCCACGCAATCGGCACCAGCAGCCCGGGCCATAGTCAAAACAGCATCAGAGAGTTTTACCACGACATCGGTCCGGGTAAGTGAAAGAGCGCCTCCGCAGCATTCAACCTTGTGCGGCCAATCAAGGCTTTCTCCTCCCATGGCAGTAACCAGACGATCCAGGGAAACAGGATTTTCCGGATTGTCAAACTGATTTACTTCCGGGGGGCGGACAAGCAGACAACCGTAATAGCAGGCCACCTTAAGCCCATTGAGAGAGCGCTTGAAAGCTTTGCGAATCCGGTCAAGCTCCACATCTTCAAGAAGCACCTCCACAAAATGGCGCACCCGCACCGAACCATCATAATTCTGACCAAGCACTTCGCTTACCTGCTCACGAAACTTGGGATGACGCAAAACCTCGTAGTTCGCCATCTTCAGTGTGCTGTAACAGGCAGCGCAGGTAACAACCATATCAAGTCCCATTTTTTTGGCGCGAACCAAATTGGCGGCTGGAAGACAGGCAGCCAGCAACCGGTCAGTCTGGTGAGCGGGAGTAGTACCGCAACAGATCCACCCCTCAATCTCGGCCAGATCAATCCCCAGCGAACGGGCAACCGCCAGGCATGAGGTATGCTGGTCCCGAGCAGTTGAATCTGATGCGCATCCAGGGTAATAAGCGTATTTCATTTTTGGTTTTCCTTCTTTCGCTTCACGGAATCAAATATTCGTCTTGCTGTTTTCCGGTCAGCCCCCCGGGGAGGCAGAAGCGCGATTTTCTTTTTCTTGAGCATGACCGGAAATTTTTCAGCGTCTTTCAGGTATGACTTGGTGCCGATCTTATGGGCAGTGATCATACCCAGATCATAGGTGCGCCCGAAAATTTTCACGGTTTTAAGAAACGCCCGGTTGAAAAGCGGCATATCGCCTTCCGGGGTTGGCGTTTGTTGTTTTACTGCCAGAACCCGCAAGGCGTCGATTGCCGAGGGGATGTCGATTCCCATGGGACAGCGGGCAAAACAGGTCTCGCAGGAGACGCACATCCACACAAGATCGCTTTCGAGCAACTCATTCCCAGCGCCCAGGTGTAACCGTCTTACGACCTCTGAAGGGGGAGACGCGGTAAGATGGGACACGGGACAACCACTGTCACACTTCTTACATTGAAAACAGACGCTCAAATCAACATCCGCCATTTGTTCCACCGTGCGGAGAAGCCCGTGCGAAGCTGTGCCTTTTTTAATGCTCATGGTCATGATGCTTGTTTTTCCTAATCACTAAGTGTCTTTGATTCTGCCGGACCTTCATCATCCCAGTACACTTCTATTGTTTCAGACGCTGAATCAGCGCCCGTGCTGGGAACAACTTTGCGGTAAACCCGATCCGGGGTGCGGCGCTCGCCATCAACAGTCAATAACGCATCAACATTGATTCCAAAAAGCCTTTCATTTTCCCGAAGATAAGGGAGGATCAAATCCCAGTCCTTCCTGGAAAGAGGAAGAAACACCCCTCCGTTTAATTGTTCATTAACAAGAACTGCATAAGGATCACGAATAAACGCGGCGCCCCCTGATGATAACGAAAAGAGGTTGCTCCCCGGATAAGGTTCGGACAAAGGGATAATCTGGCCCTCGTCATCAAAGGTAACAGCGTTTAATATAACAAATCCCCCGCCATTGTGGGGGTCACCGGCCATAAAAGACTCGCCGAGAAAATCGAGGCACGTTTGGTTAATAATTACCCGCGGCCTTCCCACTGAATTAATAAGGGGTCGACCGGCTGCGTTCCCTAACACATAGACCTCGCCGCCCTTGGCGCCATACATAAATGTCTGGCCTACATCGCCGTGCACAACCAGTTTCCCGGCCTTTATGATCTGTCCAAGCTGGTCCTGGGCATTTCCGTGAACGGTGACCGTCAACCCATCGATCCCTGAGCCCAGATAAT
This sequence comes from Deltaproteobacteria bacterium, assembly GCA_017860985.1. GTDB lineage: Bacteria > Desulfobacterota > Syntrophia > Syntrophales > Smithellaceae > UBA8904. The sequence goes on along the minus strand of JAGFXG010000141.1, from coordinate 2,495 downwards.
CTCCTGAGCTTCCGTACACGTCTATAACCACACCTTCGGTTTCCGGTCCCAGACCACAACCGATAAATCGCTGACCGGAACAGCCAAAAGAAATAAAATGCCGCCACCCTTCCATAAAAGCATCCATGAGAAGCGACGCGTCAGACTCATTTCCTTCTGGAGGGAAATGTTTTGCGTTTATTACCAGTGTCTTCTCATCGCGGCGCGGCGGCCTTAAGGTCTTACGGCTTTCAAAGTCAATGAGACGATAAAGCTTTGGCTCACCCTCCTGGTTATCCAAGCCGGGGAGGCTGCTGAAAAACCTGTCTAATTCACTGCGCACGATGTGGATAAGGTGATTGCGCTTTTTTTCACCCGTCGGGTATTTTCGGTCATTAAGAAGCGTAAGCCCCTGAATTGCTGTGGCAGTGTGGTTTGAATCTTTTGCCAGATCCGTAATGATTTTACACCCGGTCCAGATATCGTCAAAAGACCAGGCGGGAATTTTGTCGCGAACATACTCAAAGAGAGCGACGGGGTTTCCGGTTTCAAGGCGCAGCCGCAGCTCTTTTTCCATCTCGCTATCTTTCGGGGCCGTAAAAATCCGTTCCCGGGTAAAATCGCATGATTCCGTTTTTCTCGGCATGGGCACCGGCGTCCCGAATTTGTCCGTACAGGTCATCCGCATCTTCCCGGCAGCGTCGGGACTAACGTTAAAGATAAATGCTCCGCCGTCAGTGTGGCTTCCGCCCCGGGCGTTCCAGTAACGGTCAGCTACCTGACAAATCCGCTTATCGTGCCTGGAGAGGCTGATAAGGGTTGCGTCAATCGCCTGTTTTTCCGAGCAGATCATCCCTACCTGGACCTCACCGTCGGAAAAAGAGAACACTTGGGGCCGTAACATCGCGGTGTCGGTTATGCCCAGAAGTTGAAAGGTTTTTTGTTCCGGAATAGTGCGGGTGATGATAAAAAACCAGGGCCCGTCCGGGGAGCCATGGATATGGCTCGCCTGTATTGATCGGTAGATCGCCTGCTTATCCCGGGGAAGACGGTCAAAGTCAAGCTCGGTTGTGGGCGCGATCGCCTCGATTATGTATTCCAGAGGATAATGAAACGTTCTGCTCAAAAGATCGAATAAAAGAGCGGATACTTCAGTGTCGGTGAGGAACTGCGGATAAATGTGCCATTGTTTGAGATACTCCGTCACCGAGTGATAATTGGCAAAATCACCATTATGAACCAGTGCCATATTGATGCCGGCAAAAGGATGGGCACCACCCGGATGCCATACCCGTCCCTTGGTCGGGAAACGCTGGTGTGCGATCCATGCGTGGGCTGCAAGGTCCTCAATCTGGTAATATTTTACTATTGCCTCTGCAAAACCAACCACCTTGAGAATCATGATATCCCGGCCGTGAGACAGGACAAAAGCCTTTTGATCCCCCAGGGAAGCATAGTATTCCTGATTAAGTCGGAAGCTGTTTTGGTTTACAAATTCGTCTTCCGCTTCGCGACGGGTGATTGCGGTGAGCTGATTTTGAGCAATAAAGGCGTCCAGTACGCTTCTTTTTACCCGCACAAAGTAGCGCCACACATCAGGTGGCTTTACTTCCAGGCCTTCCACTGAATGCCAATCATTAACTGACTTAAGTTCGCTGGAAGCAGCAACATCAAAATACGGAGTGATAAAACGTTTTTCCAGCTTTTCCCAACCACCCGGCTTGATAAAAGCCACGTGGAGCATATAATACTCATCCAGTATTTCCCGGCTCACCCCCAGCTGCTCAGGAACAAACCCGACCGCTGCAATGCCTCCGCCTTTTCCGTTACCCCGGTTGTGCATCAGGCAGGAAGGCTCATAAATGTGCCGGCCCGGAACCGGTTCGGTGCAACAAAAGCCGACAACGCCGCATCCGCCTTCTTCCTCGTTTTTCTTTACAGTCAGCGGAAGATTAAGCTCATTGACAAGTCGCTTTTTTGAATTTAAAAGCTGTTGTATTTGTTTTATTTTCATTTTCATTCAAAAAAATATGATATGAAAAAATAAAATTTAATTAATGTGTTAATTAATGTCTGCTTTATAATTTTGGGCTCTTTTCTAACTATTTAATATTATTTTACCATTTTTTTGTTGAAAATTAAATTAAGCTATATTAAATTATTTAATAAGAATTAATTATCAAGTCAAGAAAAAATAAAGATTTTTTTAAAAAAATAAAAATAATTAAGTAAAATTAAATATTCTCTAAACATATTTCTAGGAAGGGAATAATGGAAGAAGTGATAAGCTGTGGGATACCGTACTTAGATAAAATCATTGGAGGATACTTACTCGGCGATAACATAGTCTGGGTTTTAACGCCTGGAACCTATTTTGATATCTTTTTAGAAGCCTTTCTTACAAAAAAAGAGGACCGTCCTTTTAAAACTGTTTATGTCAGCTTTGATTTTCCTCCCCAAAAAATCTTAAGCCGATACGAACACCTTTTTAAACCCGAAGACTTCATTTTGGTAGA
>JAGFXG010000140.1 GCA_017860985.1 Deltaproteobacteria bacterium | reverse complement strand
ACGTTGTTTGTCATGCTTGTCGTCCGCAGCTTTTTCCAGCATTACGCCGAGCAGATGGCAATCCGGGTGGCCCATTTTATCCGCCTGTCATCTTTTGTGTTTTATCCGCTGGCTTATTTTGTCGCGGCTGTATCCAGAGGCGCGGTCAACATTTCTTTCGATCCGAACGATAAGACGCCCTCCTACATTACGACAGAAGGTCTTAAATATATTTTAGGAGAAAAAACGCAGGGCAGCGATATTCTGACAACAGAAAAAGAAATGGTGAGCCGAGTTTTTGATTTTTCCGGGCTTACCGCGGAAAAGATCATGGTTCCTGTTTCAGCACTGACTGCCCTGCCTCAGACAATGACCATTGACGAAGCGGTTCGTGTTGTGGCGGAAAAGAAATACATGCGAATTCCCGTTTATTCCGATACCGTATACAACATTGTCGGAATTCTAAATTATTTTGATCTTTTAGATATGCTGCTTAAACGGCGGGAAAAATTGGCGGAAGGTTTGGATGAGGCCACGGTGGCAGACTGCATGCGGACGGATGTTTTTTTTGTTCCGGAAACGAAAAAGGCGGGTCCACTGTTAATGGATATGCAAAGAAAACGGGAACACATGGCGGTTGTTGTTGACGAGTACGGCGGTGCAGTCGGTATTGTCACCGTGGAGGATATCGGAGAGGAAATCATCGGGAGCATCGACGAAGAATACAACAAGGGTGAAAAACTATACAAGATGATGTCGCCGGGCCGGTATTTGATCAATGGACGCATGAAAATTGATGATCTGAATCAAATTTTGTTGACAGGACTGCCGGAAGGCAATTATGAGACCCTGGGCGGTTTTCTGATACACCAGGTCGGGAGAATCCCGCTGAGACGCGAAAGGATTGAGTTCAACGGCATCATTTTTGTTGTTGAAAACGCTGATCAGAAATCCATTCGGGAAATTCTGGCCGTTTTCCCGACGAAACTGGAGAGACCCCGAACACAAAATACATGAGGTGAAAACAATTGATGACTGATACTAAATTCTGCGCACTTATTTTGGCGGCGGGGAAGGGAACCCGCATGAAATCGGATATGGCCAAAGTGCTGCATGTTCTGGAAGGCAAACCATTGTTGCATTATTCCCTGGAGGCGGCGCGCAACGCGAAAGCTGAAAAAATAGTGGTCATTGTCGGCCATCAGTCGGATAAAGTCAGGGAATCTTTTCCGGACCCGGCTCTGGTTTTTGTCCAGCAGATGCCGCAGCTTGGCACAGGTCATGCCGTCATGCAGGCCGCCGATGCCCTTAAAGAATATCAGGGATTAACCGTTATTCTCTGCGGGGATGTGCCTCTTTTAAAGCCGCAAACGATCAGGCGCCTGATCCGCAGTCACCAGGAATCGCAATCCTGCATAACCGTGCTGACGACGGAACCGCCCGGTCCCCACTCATACGGACGCATCGTCAAGGATGATCAGGGCGATATCCTGAAAATTGTTGAGCATCGTGATGCAAATGATGCCGAAAAAGAAATACGGGAAATCAATACGGGTATTTATTGTGTTGAAACGCCGTTCTTGTTTTCAGCCCTTCGACAGGTCAAAAATGATAATCAGCAGAAAGAGTATTATCTGACCGACATTGTGGAAATCGGCCGCAGAGAGGGCCGAAGGGTCCATGCCTGTTTGACGACGGACTATATTGAAGTGATGGGCATCAACACGCTCGAAGAGCTGAATAAAGCAGCCCGGTATCTTCGTGAATCAGCATTCGTTCAGGATTGATGTGTGTCCGGAGTAATTCATCTGTTTCATAATAAAACGGTTCTCGCGCCGCTGGCGGGTATTACGAATTTACCCTTTCGGTTAATTGCCCGACAGTTTGGCTGTGACATTTGCTTCTCCGAGATGATCAGCGCCAATGGCCTGATTCGCGAATCAGCAAAAACAATCGAATATCTGAAAACATGCCCGGAAGATCAGCCGCTTGGCGTTCAGTTGTTTGGCGCCGATCCCGGTATCCTTGCTCAAGCGGCTGTTATCGTTTCCAATTATCACCCGGCTGTGATTGACATCAATATGGGATGCCCGGTAAAAAAAGTCGTCAAATCCGGTGCAGGTGCCGTTTTGATGAGAGATCCCATTCTTGCCGGCCGGATTATTAAAGCCGTGGTTGATGCTGTTTCTCTCCCTGTGACAGTCAAAATTCGTTCCGGATGGAGCCCCAAATCGATCAATGCCGTCGAGATATCAAAAATAGCTGAAGATTCAGGAGCATCGGCAATAATTGTTCATGGCCGTACCGCCGATCAGGGCTTTTCGGGTCATGCCGACTGGAGCGTTATTGCCGGAGTCAAAAATGCCGTTAAAATTCCAGTTGTTGGAAACGGCGATATTCGGCAGCCGGAAGACGTCCATAGAATGCGTTCAGATACCGGATGTGACGCGGTGATGATTGGCCGGGGCGCTTTAGGGAATCCTTGGATATTTAAAGGAATTTGTCAACTATTCGTGAACAGTGCTGAGGATTACCGTCCTTCGCTGTCCCAGCGGATGGAAATTATTAAAAAACATTGGGAAATGGAAGAGTATTATTTGGGGAAACGAATTGCAAACAAGTCTTTTCGCAAGCATTTACTCTGGTACACCAGGGGATTGACCGGGTCGGGTCGGTTTCGTGAAACCGTAGGCAAAATGACGGACACTGATGCGATGCTTGCGGAATTGGACCGGTATTTCCAGGTGCTTGCAGAGACGCAAGCCAAAATAATGACTTGACATTTCAGGAATGAATTGGCATAAATATAATCAAAAAAATAGCATGATTGCAGATGATGTATCTTTAAAAAGGACTGAAATGAACGTGGAGATCAGTAAATTTACAGAGCTGGAAGATAAGATTAAACATATTGTCAGTGAACAGGTTTTTTATAAAAAACAGATTTCAATATTGGAGGAAGCACTAAAAAATAAAGAATCGGAGATAGAGGATTACAAAAGCAAACTCAAGGCATTAGATGAGGAAAGGGACGGCGTGCGCGCGAGGGTAGATTCACTGCTTGATTTACTTGCAGATATAACTGATGCAAAATAAGCTTCCAGGGCGTGGATTTTGAAAAAGCGTTACGACATTAAAATTCTGGGACAGGAACTTGCGGTTTTAAGTGATGCGGAGGATGAACAGGTGGCCAATGTTGTCCAGTTTGTTAACGACAAGATGCAAGATATTGTACAGTCCGGTGATGGACTGCGGACAGTGGATGTGGCTATCCTGGCAGCTTTAAACATTACAGAAGATTTTTTAAAATTAAAGGGAGTTAATAAGGACTTGTGTGAACAGCTTACGCGCCGGTCCGAAAAATTGATTCAACTGATTGAAAACGCAAGTTAATTAAGATTTGTTTACCCCTGCGATGTGCGTGATTGTCATTTGTTTTTGAGCCAACACTTTGAACCTGGGGCCTATACTTGTTTGCGGTGTGCATGTCCGCCTTGTTCCGCTGGTCGGGTGGCAGAAAGCCTGAAACAAACAACACCGGGTGCCCACTTTTTTAAAAGGTTCAAAATAGTGATCAACACGGCATAGGCGGGGGTTTTTTATTTACCCTCTTCTAAACAGCTCAACCTTTCTCCCTTTCCCCAACGATTATCCTTGAAAAAGAATATGAAGGCCATGAATCCTTCGGCAAATTTGTCCATCAGCGATTGCCGGAAGGTTTAAATATAGTCCTGTTGAGCTTTCCTGTCTTATGAGACGGTCATTTTCAACGGGATAAAAGAGGAGGTACAATTATGTTAGACGGCGGTTTATTTGTCCTGTTTATAATAGTGGCAGTATTGGTGGGCGCGGTTGCCGGTTATGTTTTGAAGCAATTATTCACTGCAAAGAAGATCAAGGCATCCGAAAGTCTGGCGGCGCGGATTGTTGAGGAATCCAAGAAAGAAGCCGAAACCCTTAAAAAAGAAGCGATTTTGCAGGCTAAAGAAAATCTGCTGAAAATGAAGGCGGATTTTGATCAGGAAACTAAAGAAGTTAAGAACGATCTGGAAGGTCTGGAGCGGCGAATCAGGGCCAAAGAAGAAAACCTGGATAAGCGGATCGACACGTTGACCCAGAAAGAATCAAACATCGAAGGCCGTGACAAAAATTTAAGTCAGAAGGAACGTGCCCTGGAGGAAAAACACCGGCGGCTGGATGCCATGGTGGAAGAACAAAAAGACAAGCTGGAAAAAATTGCCGGCATTACTCCTGAAGAAGCAAAAAATATTCTGATTCAGTCCATGGAATCCGATGCCAGGCGCGACGCTGCAGCGCTGGTTCGCAAAGTGGAAGAAGAAGCCAAGCTGACGGCGGACCGTAAATCGCGTGAAATTATTGCCTACGCCATTCAGCGATACGCAGGGGATTATGTGGCGGAACATACCGTATCCGTTGTCAATTTGCCCAGTGAAGAAATGAAGGGTCGTATTATCGGGCGTGAAGGCCGAAATATCCGTGCGATAGAAGCGGCTACCGGTATTGATTTGATTGTTGACGATACACCTGAAGCGGTGGTTCTGTCCAGCTTCGACCCGGTACGGCGCGAAGTGGCCCGCATCTCACTGGAGAGGCTCATTCAGGATGGCCGTATTCATCCCGGCCGAATTGAGGATATTGTCAAAAAAGTGGAAAAGGAGGTAGAGCAGATCATCCGGGAAACGGGTGAAAAGGCATCCTTCGACTGCGGGGTTCATGACATCCATCCCGAGATCATCAACATGCTGGGCGCTCTCAAATACCGCACCAGCTATTCGCAAAATGTTCTGCAGCATTCCATTGACGTGGCTTATCTGACCGGGCTGATGGCGGCGGAACTCAAAATGAACATCAAGGAAGCC
>JAGFXG010000139.1 GCA_017860985.1 Deltaproteobacteria bacterium | reverse complement strand
ACCGGTTTTAGAAATCCTCGGCAGAATGCTGTACAGGCACATGGGCTAAAAATTCCATTTTTATCTATTAAATATTGCAAATTATTAGAGAATATTCTATAAAAAACTGTTTATTCAATAGATATGAAACAAAGATTCCGCCTCGATGCTGTTTACTGTAATCGAGAGGGCGGAGCTGTATCAGAACAAGATCTTTTAACGATACGAGACCTTTCAATAACGTCATAACCTTTCAGGTCACGCGTTTCGAGGAGCAACGCGACGAGAAATCTTTCTTTATATTGTTGATTTATAAGCTTTCTCCCGTTGGTCGAAATGACACAATAGGCTATTATGCAAAGGTCTCACATCATCTAATGAACTTACCACGGATAGAAAATAAAAATCTGCATAACGAAATTCACATCTGGGCTGCTGATCTCGACCAGTGGAACCTGTCTTGCCTCGAAGCCGTGCAGGAGCTCCCTGAAACAGAAGCAAAAAAAGCAGGACGGTTTCGTTTTGAAACCCATAGAAAACGCTACATCAAAGGCCATTATCTGCTGAGAGCTTTGCTGGGAATGTACCTTGGCACTGATTTTTATGACCGGGCATTTCACATCAACAAGTATGGAAAACCGGCATTAATAAACACAAAGACAGAAGACACCATTTTTTTCAATATATCCAATTCTGAAAATATTTACGTTTGTGCGTTCAGTCAAAACAGTGACATTGGTATTGACATTGAAAAAAATCATGACCTACCTGACATGGACCGGATCATGGCAGAATCATTCTCTGCTGAAGAAAAAAGAAGGTTCCATACCCTTTCCGAACCGGACCGGACAAGGACTTTCTTTCAATACTGGGCAAGAAAGGAAGCATTGCTCAAGGCCATGGGAATGGGATTGTCCTACCCCATGAATCAAGTTAATGCAGTGACAGGAGATAAACACTCATCACAACTCATCACCAAAATAGCGGGTTCGGACATTTCGAATCAATGGACTTTACTGGATATGGACATCTGCACAGGTTTTACGTCCGCACTTGCTCTGCAAGGTGAGCATCCTGACCTCGCCGGGCAGGTCCGGTCTTTTCATCTGGCCGACGAAATCATCAACCCGTTAAACGAAAAGCATAATAATTTTCTTCAGTGCGGAGCAGGAAACTGATGTGCGGTATTACCGGTATTTTCCGATTTGAAGGCAACACCGAAGACCTGCGGACACGTGTTACTCACATGACCGCAGCTTTGGCCCATCGGGGGCCCGATGCCTGGGGCACTTACACGTCCCGTGACGTCGCGCTGGGACACGCCCGACTCTCCATTGTGGATCTTTCCATGGGGCACCAGCCTATGGACACGGGAGAATTTGTCATCTCATACAACGGAGAGGTCTACAATTACATCGAACTGCGGCAGGAACTGCAGCAGCACGGCATCGTTTTTGCGACCCATAGCGACACGGAGGTTGTCATCAAAGCCTACCAGGTTTGGGGCAAGAATGCCTTCGAGCGATTTAACGGGCAGTTCGCTTTCATCCTTTGGGATAAAAACAACCGTCAGCTGATTGCTGCACGCGATCGATATGGCGTCCGGCCGTTATTTGTCATGAAATGGAAAGGGGCCTGGTATTTCGCATCTGAAATGAAAGCCTTCGATTCACTGCCCGGATTCAGGCGGGAATATGACATTCAACATTTATTCGAGCACGGCCTGCTGTGGAACACCATCGGATCGGACACGGTTTACAAGGGTATCCGAACAGTCGAGCCGGGAACATACGAAATATATACAGGTAAGGCCGATCCATCCGTGCACCGGTTTTACAGCCTGGGCTGCCTGCCTCAGGAGCCTCCTGCCTCCTTTGACGAAGCAAAGGAAGAATTGCGCGGCATGCTTCGCGATGCGGTACGGCTTCGGCTGCGCAGCGATGTTCCTGTCGGCATGTATCTCAGCGGCGGCATTGATTCCTCCGTGCTCGCTCTTTTGACCTCCCAGGTCATGGGAGAGCGGTTCAAATCCTTTTCTGTCACATTCGGTGACCCGGATTTTGATGAAAGCTCCTACCAGAATGAGATGGTTTCTTTCATCGGCTCGGAACATCACGCGGCCCGCATTGATTACGACACGGTCAGCGAAAATTTTCTTGACGTTGTCCGTCACGCGGAACGGCCTCTATTCAGGACCGCACCCGTCCCCTTATTTTTGTTGTCGAAACTGGTGCGTGAAAACGATATCAAAGTCGTCATCACCGGTGAAGCCTCTGACGAAATATTATTCGGCTATGATTCCTACAAGGAACTCAAGCTTCTGCAATTCTGGGCGCGTTCACCTCAATCGGCCATACGTCCCCTCTTAATCAAACGCCTTTATCCACATCTCCGTCACTATTCAGACACAAAGGCTTACGGTTTGATGAAGCTTTATTACGAAGACTTCCTCGACACCTTTTCCAATCCCCTTGCCGGGCTGAACATCAGAATCCGCAACAACACCGTTTTAGCTGCGGCCTTAAACAAGGAACTGGGCGTCAAATTCAATCAGGACGACTTGATCGACAAGGTAAAAGCGACCTTCCCCGCCGATTATGAGCATTGGACGCTTCTGCAGCAAAACCAGTTTCTGGAAATGACCACCCTGCTTGATGGATACCTGCTGTCGTCGCAGGGCGATCGCATGGCTCTGGGACACGGCATTGAAGGGCGTTTTCCGTTTCTGGACCACCGGATTGTTGAACGGACCTTCTCCTGGCCCGACTCCTACAAGCTCAATGGCTTCTCGCAGAAGCATATCCTGCGCAGCGCATTTCGGGGATTGATACCGGCATCAATCATTGACCGGCCCAAACTTCCGTATCAGGCGCCCGACTTAAGAGCCTTTATCCGCAACGGCAAGCCTGTACCGCTTGTGGAACAATATCTGTCTCCGGAGATGATCAGGGAGTACGGGGTGTTCGATGAACGGTTTACGGCCCGTTTTTTACGAAGGTTTTCAGAGCGTTCATCTCATCAGGTCGGCTACCGGGACAATATGACGCTCGTGTTTCTTTTATCGGCACAGATCGCTCTTTACTGGGCCCGCAATCCACGTCAGACATCACTGGATGAGCGTCAGCGCATAGTTGATATTACAGAGAAGACTGCAGCTTAGTGAACAGAAGGGAGAGTGCATCCATGCTCACGGACAAAGAAGTTGAAAATAAACTGATTGCATTTATTTGTCATAATTTCATGGTGGAACCGGATGAGTTCAATTATGAAGAGTCCCTGGTGGACCAGGGTGTGATCGATTCGATCGGTCTGGTTGAAATTTCCGCATTTATGGAAGAAGAATTCGGCATAAAAGTCGCCGAAAAGGATATGGACCGGAACAATTTCGGATCAGTCAAAAAGATGGTGGCATTTATCGTCCGCCAGAGCGCGCAAGGCAACCTGACAAACCGGGAATCAGCAGCCTGATTCCGGCTACTGCAACTATAGAATTTAGTGAAGTTGGGCAAACTCAAAGGGGGCAAATTTCATGAACACAAACTATCCTTCTTTCAACGACATTCATGCCTGCCCGGCATCCCTTATCCAGCTTCAATTCTGGGTCATTCATGAATTTGATCCGGATTCACCCGCCTACAATCAACCCTCGGTCAGCATGATCGAGGGGGACCTTGATATAACCGCGTTGAATGGTGCAATCAACGTCCTGCTTCATCGCTACCCGGTTTTTCGGACGACCTTCACCATGGACGATACAGGCGTTGTCATGCAGCAAGCCGCACCGTGGCAGAAGATTTCCCTGCCCCCCACTGACCTGAGACCCGCAAGTGGCGGCCCGGCGGACGAAAACAACATTCGCCAGGCGATCCTTGAAGAAATCCGAAAGCCCTTTGACCTGACCTCCGGACCACCGATTCGCTTCCGGCTTTTTCAAAACGATGCAAATTCGTATGTTCTTGTCATAACGGCATACCATATCGTTTTCGATCTGGTTACCAAAGACCTGTTTGCCCGGGAGCTGGAAAAAGAATACCGGCAGGCCTTGTCAAACAACACGGAAGAGGAACCCGCCCCGCGGACCGATTATGCCGTGTATTGCGCCTGGCAGAAGAATTGGATGCAAAGTGATGAATGCAGGAAAATGGAGGAATCCTGGCGGGGCTCAAAACGTGTTCTCTCCCGTTGAGGTAGAATTATCCGGGCCATCCGTTGAAAAGATTCAAGCCTTTTGCCAAAGGGAAAAAGTCACCCCCTATCTGATCCTTCTTACAGCATGGGCGCTGACGCTGGCCCGCCATAGCGGGCGGACGAATCTCTGCGTCGGCGTCCCGATGACCAACCGGCGAAAAGAAAAATTTAAAGACACAATGGGATGTTTCGTCAACAGCCTACCCCTGACCTTTAACATATCGGACAATCCAACTCTCAGGGAGGCTCTTCACCGCGTGCGCATCGGCTTGCTGCAGGTGCACCGGATGCAGGAAATCCCCTACTACCACCTTGTCCAGCTGATGCGGCGCGAAGGAATCATCGGCGGCGACTCGCTTTATCAGGCCGGCTTTACATTTGAACACCCGATGAACCTCCGCCTTGACGGTCTTGCTATTCGCCCCGTGTATATCCATCCCGGCGGAGCTCAACTTGATCTGTTTGCCACTTTCTGGCAGCAACCCGAAAAGATTATCGGCGTCATCAAATACGACGGCAGCCGATTCAAATCAAGTACAGTGGAGCTCATCAGGGAACATCTGCTGGACGCCGCAAATAAAATCTGTGACCTTCCGGAAAAACGCACAGAAATCTTAACACACATAACATCAGGAGTTTCGAAGCAAGACCGGAAAGAGGCTGACGAAACGAATGCCATGCCGGATGAAGGAACACCGGTTATGGCCATCGCGTCTTCATTTA
>JAGFXG010000010.1 GCA_017860985.1 Deltaproteobacteria bacterium | reverse complement strand
TTTTTCGGAACAGGGAAAATACTCTGCACGCCGCGCGTGTTTTGAGCCGTAAGCGCCGTAATCACCGTCATGGCATAGCAGCCGCAGGCGCTCACCGCTTTCAAATCGGCCTGAATGCCCGCTCCTCCACCAGCATCCGATCCGCCGATGCACAGGACTTTAAACGGCCTCACCACTTAACATTCCTCAGGAAAAACGTTTTTTTGCCGGTACCGGATCACGAGCAGATCACCGGAGCTTACGTGAATGCCTGCCGGGTCCTTCAGAACAACATTGCTGATTCCGCGTGATTCCCCAAGAGTCAGAACGCCATCGGTCATCGGGTAGGCAAATCCGTACAGGGTGATCCCCTCCACTTGAGGACTCAGCGCCAGAAGGGAAACAACGCAGCCGACGGCGTTTTCAAAACGGACATCCGTCTGGGCGATAAAAACTTCACAAAATTCGTCCAGCAGACATGTTTTCACACCTGAATACTTTCCTGTGATCAGCAGGTGAACATTTGCCATGGCGTGATCAATTCTTCCGCCCAGCGCACCCCAGATCTGAATGGATAGAGGCTCCAGGGAAATGGCGTATTCGAGCGCCAGAGCTGTATCGGTAAAATCTTTTTCGACCGGATGCCGGATAATCTTCACACCCTGGCGTTCGTATTGCATCTGCTGCAAAGGCTCAATGGAGTCCATGTCTCCCATCAGAACATCCGGCAAAAGCCCGGACGCCGCCAGGTGACGGGCACCACCGTCACAGCAGATCAGCAGACGATTGTCGACCTGAGTCAGACATTTCATGAAAAAGTCCGGATTCCCCAGACGCCCGCCGCTTATGATGACAATGTTCTTATTCAAAGCGATCCCAAATAAAAAAGCCACACCCCCTCACCTGAAAAGGATATGGCTTAAACGATTTTATCACGATCGCCATTCCCTACGCCGGCATTACCCGGGTCAGGTTCAAAGGGTATAATCTCAGCCGTGTCTCCATCCCGTTTCAAAACATCATCATCGGTCAGAAACGGGCAATGTCCGGCACCCCTTACGACAACCTATTATAATCACGATAAAAAAGCAATTTTTTTCATACCGGAAATGGAGGAAAAGTTCTTATCGTAAAGCTCCTGCCGGCCATTTACGCATTGGATGAGTCGTCAAGAATGTTTCTTGTCTTTTGATGCGCATTGATTTATAAAATGCCATCTATTGCAAAAGGAGTAAATATCCATGAAATCTATTCTGATACGATTGTCTTTAATCTCTTGTCTGCTGGTTTCTATGATTCCGGGTCAGGCATTTGGTGAAACGAAAACATTCACCAAAGAATATATCTATCAGGCGACGGCTCAGGACAACAAGAACACAAGCCGCACCATCGCGCTGAGAGAAGTGAAACAGATTTTACTCGATGAACTGGGGGAATACCTTTTAAATGAAACAGCGGTGAAAAACGCGCAGATCCCCAAAGACCGGATTGCAGCCCTCACGGCAGGTGTTGTGCCGACACAACTGGTCGAAGAAAAATGGGATGAAAAGACCTACTCACTGCAGGCCAAAATTACGGCAGATCCCGATCACCTGACCAGCTTCATTGATGCGCTTGGCAAAGACGTTCAAAAAACAACGGAACTGGAGGAAGTCAAAAAACTTAACGACGACCTTTTAAAAGAAAACAAAAAACTACGGGAAGAACTCGCCGCGGCAGAGGGGAAGAAACAGCCAAAAACCCTTGCGGATTATAATAAAAACATCAAAGAACTTGATTCTGTCGAATGGTTTGAACAAGGATTTGCAACCGCAGCTTCCGGTAATTTTTCCGATGCCGTTACCGCATACACGAAAGCCATTGAGAACAATCCCCAGTTTGCCGCGGCCTACCGCAACAGGGGAATTGCCTATGCAAACATCGGCAAGCACAACCAGGCCATCCTGGATTACAACAAGGCCATAAAGATCAATCCCAAACAGGCCGCAGCGTACAATAACCGGGGAACTGCTTACGGAAATCTGGGTAAATTCAGCCAGGCCATTCCCGACTTTAACAAGGCTATTCAGTTATACCCGCAGGACGCGGAGGCTCATTATAACAGGGGACTTTCCTATGAACAGCTGGGAAACTACAATCAGGCGATCAAGAATTACAACAAGTCCATCGAGATCAATCCAAAGCATGCTAATGCCTACCACAATCTCGGGGTGGCTTATTATAAACTCGGCAATTTTAATCAGGCCATCATAAGTTTTAATGAAGCCATCAAGATCAACCCTCAGGATGCTGAGACACATTACAACAAGGGGCTATCCTATCTCAGCCTCGAAAACTATCAACAGGCGATCCTGGATTTTAATGAAGCGATAAAGCTCAATCCTCAGCTTGCAGACGCCTATTTTAAGAGGGGGATTTCTCTGGCCAACGTTGGCGAAAAAGAAAAAGCGTTTGACGACGTCAGGATATCAGCCAAACTCGGTCACAAAAAGGCACAGGAAATTTTAAAAAAAGAGAAAGTTGAATGGTAAATCATTCATCTAAGGAAAGCGAAGAGTTTTCATACACGATTTTCAGTGATTGACAGAACAGACCTTATGCTTGCTCACGGCAAATTGAAAGCATGAAACAGAATGGAGAATATCTTTCACTCCTTCCCTTCATAGACACAACCGGATTCAGGGCTTTCCTGAACGACAATCTTGCATAATTGCGGCAATGCCGGCTGGAGTCGCCACCATATCCAACGGCAGAGGTTTTCCGAAGTAGGATTTTCAAGGCCTGCAATGCTGTTTAAATTTTTATGATCGAGCTGCTCCAGAATCGGCTGAAAAGCGGCCGAGATATCAGCGAAATCCATCACCCAGCCTGTGCGTGGACTGGTATTGCCCCGCAGATGGATTTCAACACGGAAAGAATGGCCATGCAGCCTGGAACATTTGTGCCCGACGGGAACATTGGGCAGACAGTGCGCCGCATCAAATTTGAAAACCTTATAAATCTCCATTGTATAACACTACCTCACTCCAAGTATTTTATGCAACTGCAGACCGATCCGCCACCTGGGATGCGCCAGCACATAGGCCAGGGTCTGCCTCAAGGCTTCATCTCGGCCCGGTCCATCCATGGGCTGCAAAAAGAAATGCCTGAAGTCCAGCTTTTCATACTGTGACGGCTCCGCCCCGGTCTGAGGGTAAACCAGTTTCAGTTCATGGCCAAACGTCTGCAATATCTTCGCATGCGCTTTGGGACTCACACAAATCCAGTCGATTCCCGGCGGAGCACAGATCGTTCCGTTGGTCTCCAGGGCGATCTCAAAACCCTCTTTATGCAGGGCGTCCACCAGAGCTGAATCCATCTGCAAAAGAGGTTCCCCTCCCGTGCACACCACAAATCGATGTCCTTCGGATTGCGGCCAGAGTTTTGCGATACTCCGGGACAACCGTCCTGCATTTTCGTATATACCACCCTCCGGACCGTCTGTCCCCAGAAAATCCGTGTCACAAAAAGAGCAGGTCGCTGTTTTTCGATCTTCTTCTTTACCCGACCACAAATTACATCCGGAGAAACGGCAAAACAGCGCCGGACGCCCGCTGTAATAACCTTCGCCCTGAATAGAATAAAAAATCTCCTTAACTCGATACATCCTTTTAGCCTTGTTCCTTGGACCTTTCGCCTTGAACCTTGTATTTAACCGGATCGCCGAATCCGGCATCATGGAAGCCCTTCAGACGCAGCAGGCATGAATCGCACTGACCGCAGGCGGCGCCTTCCCCGTCCGGGTCATAACAACTATGCGTCAACGAATAATCCACACCCAGTTCCATGCCTTTGCGGATAATCTGCGCTTTGCTCAGATGGAGAAGCGGCGCATGAATGGTCAACTTTTGTTTGCCTTCCACGCCGGCCCTGGTTGCCAGGTTGGCCATGCGTTCATAAGACTCGATAAATTCCGGGCGGCAATCCGGATATCCGCTGTAGTCCAATGCGTTCACACCGATAAAAATATCGCAGGAACCAATCACCTCCGCCCATGCCAGAGCATACGAAAGAAAGATCGTGTTGCGGGCGGGAACATAGGTGATCGGGACATCCCGCCCCATATCATCCACATTGCGACGCTTGGGCACAGGAAAATCGCCGGTCAAAGCGGAGCCCCCAATCTGGCGAAGGTCTATATCTACAATCAGGTGTTGACAAACGGCATTGCTTTCAGCAGTCAGTTTCGCCGCTTCCAGCTCAATCATGTGTCGCTGACCGTAGCGGAAGCTCAGGGCATAAATGCTAAACTCCATAGACCGGGCAATCGCCAGCGTTGTTGCGGAATCAATGCCGCCGGAAAGCAGGACGACGGTTTTCTTCATTGGTAGATCGTTTTTATGTGCCATAGCCTCTTATGAGTTTTTCAAAACGCTCCACCCCGTAGAGCGGCGGATTCGGCAATGCCAAAAAGTTTCCGGGTGTTGCGGGCTGCCGTCAGCGCAACTTCTTCCCAGTCCACACCCTTGATTGCAGCGACCTTCTTTGCCGTATGAACAATAAATGACGGTTCGTTTCTTTTGCCGCGGAAAGGAACAGGCGCGAGATAGGGACAATCTGTTTCCAGGAGGATAGAATCAAGCGGCACGTGGCGAACCACCTCATGAAGCACTGTGGACTTATCAAACGTCACGACCCCCGGAACGGAAACATAAAAACCAAGGTCAATGCACTGTCTGGCCATGATATAGTCTCCGGAGAAACAATGAAAAACACCTTGACGGACACCGGATGCTTTCACCATGCGCAGCGTTTCTTCATGAGCGTCGCGGTCGTGAATGATTACGGGCAGTTTCAGCTCCAGAGCCAGCGCTAGCTGATAGCCGAACATCTCTGTTTGTTTCTCCCGGGGCGAAATGTTGCGAAAATAATCCAGACCGATTTCGCCGTAGGCAACGACTTTGGGATCTTCCGCAAGCAGTTTCAGCTCATCAAACGTTTTTTTATCTGCTTTTGCCACATCGTGTGGATGAATCCCGACCGATGCGTAAACATTTTCGTATTGACGGGCTATGGATAGCGCCCTGCGGCTCAAACGCAGATTGGTTCCCACGGTGATGATGCCGTCAACCCCCGCAAGCCTGGCCCGGTCGATAACATCAGGACGGTCAGAATCAAATTCTTTCATCTCCAGGTGGGCATGGGAATCAATCAGCATATCAATTATTTTTCATTGGAGGGAGCCACAATCTCCTCGGCATTCTCCGACACGTCGGGAAGCTTTTTCAAAAGGCCGGTTAAATCTTTTTCTGATAATTCTCCGGCCAGTAATTTTCTGGAAATGATACGGCGATCAATTTTCAGTAATTCTGAGTTTACTGTTCTGGACATTCCAATCCTCCTGAAAAATGTAACGTATAATTATTTTATTTGTTAAATAAACTTTGCGGTTTCGTATTATATTTTGCCAACATAATCAAGTCCCAAGAGATTTATTTTATAAATCTTGACATAAAGTAACTTTTTCTTTAAATATTTTATTGAATTTTGTCGTGCTGTGCAACATCACTGCCCGGAGGCACGGGCCGATTTCTGTTTGCCTGTTGGAATTTATTGAATTTGTTCAAGAGGATGGAGGCTCATGACGCTGGAGATTAAACCTAAAGAAAAAATTTTTTTGCGGCTGGCGGCAAATGACGTGCGCCGCTCTAATTTTATCGAGTTTTTACATGACAACTTGATATCCATTGAACAGACAGTTCCTCCTGTCGACAATCATCATCTTATGGCCGTTCTCTTTTTTACTTACTGTCCCGGCGGTCAAAAGAAGCCCCGTTTTGGGTTTGAAGCCCGGATAGAAACCATTACCCCGGACAAAAGGATTTTCCTGCGCAGACTTTCCGAACCTTTCGCGTGTGACCTGCGCCTCTGGCCCAGAATACGCCTGGATCTGCGGCCCGTCATATATGCCTTCTGCCAGGATCAGGAATTTAAGATTGTCGATATATCCGGCAGCAGCGCTCACTTTACCCTGCCTGAAGAAGATTGCCCGTCTTATAAAGTCGGAACAATTGTGCAAATTAAGTTTGTTTTTGAAAGCGGTGAAACCTTTGCGGATTGCGAAATAACACGTCACTGGATCGACACTGCGGGACTCAATCATCTTGCCGTGCAATTCATCGGCTCAAATGAAGTCAACAATTTTATTAAGAATATTTTTGCCCGTAACCACAATGTAAGGCCAATGAAACCAGCCTTAAGCAAAAAAACAAAGCGGCGGCGCTAAGCAGACGCGCAGGCCCGAAGAAGGCACAAGGTCTTTGCAGTAAGAATCAACCACCTCGCAGCAAGCTGCGGAGAATTAACACTCGTCCCGCGCGATAGTGATTACAACCGCAGAAGCATATCCGGCAATGGCCGGATATCATCTTTTCAGGCGCGGATCGGACGCATCGCGAATCCCCTCGCCCAGCAAATTATAGCCGACCACCGTAATAAGAATCGCCAGCCCCGGATAAAGCGACAGCCACCAGGCAATGTCAATATTATCCTTGCCCGCCGTTAGAATATTCCCCCAGCTGGGTGTCGGAGGCTGTACACCGATCCCCAGAAAACTCAAAGCAGACTCCGTCAGAATGGCTCCGGCAATGCCAAGGGTGGCTGTCACCAAAATGGACGCGAGCGCATTGGGAAGAATGTGAATAAAAATAATCCGCGCGTCGTTTGCTCCGATGGAGCGCGCAGCCCGTACGAAATCTCTTTCCCGAAGCGAAATAAAATCCGCCCGCACCAGACGCGTCACCCCCATCCAGCCGGTCAGTCCGATGACAATCATGATGTTCCAGATCGAAGGTTCCAGAAAAGCGATTACCGCCAGGATCAGAAAAAAAGTGGGAAAACATAACATGATATCGACAAAACGCATAATCACAGCGTCAATCCAGCCGCCGTAATACCCGGCCACGGCCCCCAGAATCATTCCAATCAAAATCGCGAGTCCTGTGGCAACGAAACCGACTTTCAGCGAAATACGGGCGCCCCAAATCATCCGGGAAAGCACGTCTCGCCCCAGCTGGTCTGTGCCAAACCAGTGCTCAGCCGACGGCGGCGCCAGAATGTTTTTCAGGTCAATCGCGCCCGGATCATAAGGCGCAATCACGGGCGCCAGAAGCGAAACGGCAAACAGCAGAATCACAATGCCGCAGCCGGTCAGCGCCAGTTTATTTTTATAAAACATTTCCCAGAATGTCATATATCAATCCGTCATTTTTTTTCAAAAAACTTTCCACACCAACAAGGCTTTGTCAAAAGACTCCAGATGCAAGGTGCGCGAGGCCACAAGGAGTGAGGTGTATTTTTTGATACACCGCAACGACAAGGGCAGAAACTCAACGCCGCAGATGGGGTCTGTTCACAAAGCCGTCAGGAAATTCTAATACGCGGATCAGCTACCGCGTAAGACGCATCGGCAATCAGATTTCCAACAAGCGTCAGGACGGCGCCAATCAGCAATATCCCCATAACCGTCGGATAATCGCGAGCCAAGACCGACATGTAAAACAGCTGCCCCATGCCGGGAATCGCAAAGATCGTTTCAAATATGACGCTGCCGCCAATCAGTCCGGGAATGGACAACCCCAGGATGGTGATTACCGGCAGAAGTGCATTGCGCAGGGCATGTTTGTAAATCACCTGCCTCTCGCTGAGCCCCTTGGCGCGAGCTGTCAGAATATAATCCTGCCTGATAACTTCCAGCATATTGGCCCGCATATAGCGGGAAAGGCCGGCCAGACCCCCAAACGCGGATATGAAGACCGGCAGTATCAGGTGTTTGGCTAAATCCAGAAGCTGTCCCCATGTGCTCAGATATTCATAATTGAGGGACCGCAACCCCGAAATCGGTAGCCAACCCAGTTGGATGCCGAAAAAGATCATCATAAGCAGAGCCAGCCAGAAGGTCGGCACGGCAAAACCGATAAACACGAACACAGCGGTCACTTTATCAAAAAGAGAATCCTGATGAACAGCCGACAGAACGCCGATCGGCACAGCCACGGCAATAATGATAATCAACGATAAAAGATTGATAAGAATTGTGATCGGCAGTCGCTCCCGGATCTTGTCGGAAACCGGCCGGTGGTCGGAGGAAAAGGAAGTGCCCAGATCACCGCGTCCGATCTTTTTGAGCCACGACCAGTATTGAACATGAATAGGCTTATCCAGTTCATACATACTCATCAACCGCTCTTTCATTTCGGTAGACGCTTTCGGATTCATTTGTATCTGCAAATCCGTCGGTTTCCCCGGTGCCAGGTGCATCACGAAAAAACAGATGATCGTGATGCCAAGCAGAAGCGGAATCATAAACAGGATTCTTTTAATAAGGTAAGCGGACATCCCTTGCTCCACGCTAAAGAATCAGGCTGACGCAGCCAGTCTGTCAAGCAGTGACATCTTTTGCAGATTGGCCATAGCCTGCCACAAATGCTCCTGCGAGTGGGCTTCCATCGTGATCGTCGGCTTCACCTTGAGCGCTTCCAACGCGGTAAAAAGCTGATCGAAGGGAAACGTGGCAGTGCCCACCGGCAAATGTTCATCGAATTTGCCGAAATTATCATGCAGATGCAGGTGGCCGATATAAAGGCCCAGCTCTTCCATCCAGGTTTTCAAAGGCGCACGGGAGAAAACATTGAAGTGCCCAGTATCAAAACAAAAACAAACCTGTTCTGAATCGAGCGCTTCCAGCAGACGACGCAAAATGCGCGGCTCTTTTTCATAAACATTCTCCAGGGCAATGATGGTTCCACCGTCCCCGGCCGCAGGAATCAGCTGACGCCAGAAATTGACGCTGTTTTCAAGCCAAAGATCATCGCAGGACACATAGTAGCGATCATCAAAAGACGGATGACACACAATTTTCAGCGGCTGGAAATACGGGATCAGGTCAAAGACCATCCTGATCCTGTCCAGACTTGTTTTCCGGATCGTATCATCAAGAGCCCCCTGTCGCAAATCCATGAAAGGAGAATGAATCGTCACTTTTAGTCCTGCATCCATGATAACCCGGGCAGTCTCCGCGCACTGATCCTTATCCAGTGACTGCAGGGCATAGTGATTGAAATATATTTCCAGATTAATCTTCTTTTCCAGAATCATCGGCAGATACCCTGGAATAAGGTGATATGGCATGTGAGCGTGAACTCTTTTAACGACGTTGTTCATATCAAAATCCTTCAAACATAAATAAGGAAGGGTGATGTATCATACTCATTTTTTTTTCACAACAGCAATGAAACGTACCCGGTTGATTCGTTTTCAATCTTCTTTCGATCATTTACCGGCCGATATGAAAGTCCCTTTGACAGATGAAAGCAAAAGGTCAGCAGAATGGATATGGATAACAACCATATTATTCCTCTTTGCCGGTCAGGGTCAGCAGAATTCCTGCAAGAGCAAGGTAAGCTACCGCCAGCATGAAGTTTTCCCGCGATGCGCATTGCCAGGGCAGATAAAGCTCGCCTGTGGGCATAACGGAATGAATGACGCCGAAAAGCGAAAGAATTGCGCAGATGGCCGCGCATAAGGCCGCAAGCCGGGCCCGGTTATCAATCAGAAACGCGAGCATGCTTCCCCAGAGCAGTCCCGTAAGAATAAATCCGTTACTGAGCATCGTGAGCGAGGCATGAAGCGTCTGCAAACGATACGGCAGCTGGGCAGGCAGAATCCCGGCAGCGTCCAGAAACTGGTTGAGGATGATCATCACCAGGCTGGCGATTACCGGCAGAAAACTCAAGCTTACCGCAGGAGAATGAGAGGGCGGTGATTCCCTGTAAGCCTGATGAATGATTTCAAACCCGATGAAAATGAAGATCGGCGCGATGACCGCACGCGGAATCGTGGATACAAATAAAGACAAAAGGCCAACTACCGATGCTAGGCCGATCATCAGACCGGTGGCCAGTGTGTACCACCAGGTTGCCCCCATTTTCTTATAGGCGGGATGTCCGATATAGGGTGTTGTCTGCGCGACGCCGCCGAAGAAAGCCGCAATAAGTGACGTAAACGCTTCCGTAAGCAGAATATCACGAGTACGGTATTGGTCTCCCGCCAGCCTCGCGCTTTCTGTGTTGTTGATGCCGCCGATAATCGTCAGAATGCCGAACGGAATGGCAATCGGCAGGTACTGTAAGCTCTGCGGCAGTGTTGTCAGAAAATCAAGGGACAATACCGGCACACAGAGTTTCATTTCGAAATCCGGCGTTTTGAACTCCGGAAGCCATCCGCCATACCCCAGCGCAAAGTGAACAGCCGTACCAAGGATGGCTGCTGCAACCACGCCGTTTATCTTGCCGGGCAGATGCATTCTGCCCAACAGAGTGGCAAAAATCAGTCCCAGTGCCACCATACCGACCACGACTTCATTGAAAATTTCAACAAGCGGTAAAAAGCCCAGCAGCAAAAGCCCGACTCCGGCTATGCTGCCCAGCAGCCCCGCGGTGGGGACAACACGTTGAATCCAGCCGCCGAAAAACGATGTCAGGATTTTGACAACACCGACCATGAAGAGCGTAGCCATGCCGATCTGCCAGGACAACTGCGCATCATGCGTGGCAACGTATGCGGGACCGAGAACAGCGTAGGCAATCCCTATGGTGGAAGGGGTGTCCAGCCCAAGCGGCATGGCGGTGACGTCTGCCCGTCCTGTTTTACGTTTTAACCGGATTGCCAGCCAGGTATAGATCAGATCGCCCAGGAGCACACCCATAGCCGTGCCTGGAATCATCCGCGTCAGGATGATGTCTGCCGGATAGTTGAAGGTGAAAATCAGAATAGAGGAAAAGAAGATCATTGTGCCGACATTGTCGAAGAACAGAGCCAGAAAAGCCGTTATTTCTCCCCATACTCTGTTTGGTCCGATCGTGCCCTGTCTCCCAGTCATGACACCTCCAATTGGTCATCAGAACGATAAAGCAAACGGAAAACCTTCTTGCAGACAGTATGAATATAAACAATGCAATTGCGTTTGGCAATTTGATTTATTCCGCCTCAGAATTTTCGGTTGTCACCCACTGCCTTGCCGCATGAAGGTCAAAATGAAATATTGTCAAGTTTTTGTAATTGTGACATAGAAGGTCCAAGGTTCAAGGTCCAAGGGTTAAAAACAAAAGGAGCTAATTTTGGCAGTTAAAAAAAATGAATCCGCCCGGCGACTGCTTTTATGCATTAACGCCGTGTTGCAAAAAAAAGCAAAAAATATTGTCGTATTGAATGTCAAAGAGATTTCTTCATTCACGGACTACATGCTGATCTGTTCGGGCGCAACCGACCGGCAGGTTCAGGCGGTTTCGGATGCGATCCAGCAATACCTCAAGAAAGAAGACATCCGACCTCTCGGTGTGGAGGGAGAAGCAAACGCAGAATGGATTCTGCTGGACTACGACGATGTGGTCATCTCTGTTTTCCAGGAAGAAGCCCGTTCTTTTTATGGATTGGAAAACCTATGGGACGCACCGCGCATGGAGATTGACGAAAAAGTCACCGAAATAAAAAGACTGAACAAGGATATGGCTTGATTCTTAATGATTTTTGTGACGAGTTATCAGACGCGCTTTTTCCTCCTCTTTGTCTTGCATGCTCTGACGTTCTTTCCGGCGCAGCCGATCAGGTGTTTTGCCCCGATTGCCAACGGCAAATCACCTTCATAACCGGCAATCGCTGCCCGGTTTGTGGCATCATATTTCCTGACTCCCCCTCGGAAGATCATCTTTGCGGAAACTGTCTGGAACACAAGCCGTGGTTTTCATGTGCACGTGCCGCCGTTTCCTACGAAGGAGTTGTCCTTGATGCAATCCGCCGGTTCAAGTATGGACGTGATATTACGACAGGTTCGGCCCTTGCCACTTTCCTGTCCGGTTTTGAATTCGATGATCTGGACTTTAATATGTTTGATGCCATCGTCCCCGTCCCCCTGCACATCAAACGTCTGCGGGAAAGAGGCTTTAACCAGTCGCTCATTCTGGCTCGCGCGCTGGGGAAAAAACATAATCTGAATGTCGATTTTTCCTTGCTTAAAAGGTGTAAATTGACTTTAACACAGACGGGCCTCGATAAAACAGAACGGCAAAAAAACATATCCGGGGCTTTTGTCGCCGGCCCGCGGGAAAAAATCCGCGGCAGGAATTTGATTCTGGTTGACGATGTATATACAACGGGAGCCACTATCAATGAATGCGCCAGGACACTCATCAAAACAGGCGCCGCGAAGGTAGCGGTCCTGACGCTGGCCAGGGTTCTTTGACCAGCAAAGGGAGTATCATCTTTATATGGCATGTTCTTTCTGAATCCACAATTTTCAAGGAGTCCGCATGAATAAGATACTGGACAGAGCAGTTCTTAAGGATAAACTCGACGCCCTGCGCAAACAGGGGCAAATAATAGCTTTCACTAACGGCTGTTTTGATATACTGCATGTGGGCCATGTCCGATATTTGCAGGAAGCAAAGAAGACAGCCGACATACTGGTCCTGGCTCTCAACAGCGACTCTTCCGTGCGTTCAATTAAGGGCGAAAAACGGCCCCTGGTTCCTGAAGAAGAAAGGGCTGAGGTGCTTGCCGCACTGGAATGCATTGATTTTGTAAC
>JAGFXG010000138.1 GCA_017860985.1 Deltaproteobacteria bacterium | reverse complement strand
GAGAACTGTCCGGTTGATAACATGATCGGCAACGCCAAGGTCTTTGCGCACCTGTTTTTGCAGGCTTAAATTGTATTGCATTCAGTGCTTCATGATGATAGAAAAACGCCGTCGAATGGAAGGTCCCCGAGCCCTTATTACTCATTAAATAATCAGCAGCAGGATCGGGTGAAGATGAACATTTTAGAGGCTGACTTTTTGATTAAAGCAACTAAAAACGCCATCCGGGCAGAGAAATTATCATTCGCGGATTCGAGCATCCTGAAGAATCTCTGCGGTGAGCATGACAAGCACCTTCGATTTCTCGAAAAGCTCGAGCAGGTCAAGGTCAAGCCCTGGGGCAATAATCTTTCCATCAGTGGCGATGATGAAGCCGCCGTCTTGAAGATCTCACTTCTGCTCAAACAGCTTTACGGGATTATGGAAAAAGGATGGCTGATTCATTCCTCCGATATTGACTACGCCCATCGAATTTTAACACAGGATATTCATTTTGATCTGGCACGTATCTTTCTCGATACCGTTTTCATATCCTCAAAAAAACGTATTATCACTCCCAAAAGCATAGCACAGCGCCACTATATCGATTCCATGAGAAAAGCGGATATGGTGCTTTCCATCGGCCCTGCCGGAACCGGCAAAACCTATCTGGCCATGGCGATGGCGGTATCTTATCTGCTGGATAAAAAGGTGCAACGGATCGTTCTGACCCGTCCTGCCGTGGAAGCCGGTGAACGCCTGGGTTTTCTGCCCGGGGATCTCGCCGAAAAAGTGAATCCGTATCTTCGTCCCTTGTATGACGCGCTCTACGACATGGTGGACATGGAAAAAGCCGGCGCGCTGATCAGCAAGGGAATGATAGAAGTAGCGCCGCTGGCATTCATGCGCGGCAGGACCCTGAACGATTCGTTCATTATTCTGGATGAAGCCCAGAATACCACTTCCGAACAAATGAAAATGTTTTTGACGCGTCTGGGTTTCAACTCGAAAGCAGTCGTGACAGGCGACATTACTCAAATTGACTTGCCTTCTGAAAAATCATCGGGCTTGATTGAGGCGGAAAAAATCCTGAAAAAGCTCGATACTGTCCGTATTGTTCATTTTTCACAGTGGGATGTCGTCCGTCATCCCCTGGTTGCTGATATCATTTCAGCCTATGATTCCTGGGACAGGGAAAAGAAATCGGATAAACAAAAATGAACATCATTGACTCGTCATTTGAAAAAATCAATATTGCTTGGAAGAAATTGACGGAAAAAAATAAGATTTCTTTCGATTTTCTGAAAAATAACCTTTTTCAGAGGTGGGCAATTCTCTTTTTCCTGAGCATCGGACTATCCATTCTCCTGGCGCCTAATCTTTACGTCTCCAATCCGGAATACCGGTACGGCACGATTGCGCACGAAAACATCAAGGCGGACCGGGATTTCCTTGTCGAAGACATTAACTCCACCCGACAGAAAAAGAAAGAGGCGCCTGCGAACACCCGGCCTGTCTATGATTATGACGCTGAGATGCCGATTACTCTGAGAGCAAAAATAATTAATTCGTTCGCTCTTAGCGCAAATAATCTTACCAATGAACGGCTGAAAGACCTGCTTGAAAAATCACTGGGAATCACACTCACCGCAAAGGAATTTTCATTTCTTAAAGCCAATAAGTTCTCTGAAGATCTCCAGCAGAAACTATCCGCCGCCATTGATGCTTTTTATAAAAACACATTGATCACAAATACTTCTCTTCAAAAACGGGAGAAAGACAAAGGCATCACCATTGTCAATGCGATTACACGGGAAGAGGAAAACCTGACGAATGTATCCTCTATCCTCAACATAAAGGATATTGATCCACTGCTTTCAGACAAAGTGAAAACCGTTTTTAATAACGATCCGTCCTCTTTTGCAGGATACTCATTTTCAATCCTAAAGAAACTTGTTCAACCCAACCTTGCCTTCAATAAAGAAGAAACAGAGAAGAAAATTCTTTCCGCAATAGAAGAGGTCAAGCCGGTTTATTTCCAGGTGCAAAAAAATGAGATGATTGTCCGCGAAGGTGAAAAAATCGGTTATCTGGAACTGGCCAAACTGGAAGCGTTTTATAAGACAGTGGCGGATACTAAAATATCCGGTCTGTCGATGATTCTGGGAATTTTCTGCACGGTTTTGTTTCTTTCCCTGCTTTTATATTTCTGGCGCACCCGAAACTGGCTGAAAGCTCCGGACCGTTCCAACCTGGACTTTCTTGTGTTCGCCATTGTGGCTGTTTTACAGATCCTGTTCGTGAAGGCGGGAATCTTCATTTCCATTGCCATCAACAGGGCTTTCCCCTTTATTCCGGTTGATGCCTGCTACTTTGCGATCCCGTTTGCCAGCGGCGCCATGATCATTGCTGTCCTGGTGAACCGGAACGTGGCCATGATCATCAGCATTCTGACATCCTTTCTCATCAGTCTTCTTTTTGAAGAGAAAATCATTTTCCCGCTTTTTTCCTTTATGGGATCTGTTGCCGCCTCTTATCACATTGTCAACAGCCGCCAGCGTTCCACTTTTTTCAAGGTAGGTCTTTTCCTGGGTGTTATCAACATCGCGGCGATTTTTTGCCTGAATCTTTTATCCGGCCATTTTCTGAATGATTTGCCAATTCGTCTGGCCATGGGTATTTTGGGCGGTATTATCACCGGTGTTCTTGTCGCCGGCCTTACCCCCGTATTTGAAAGTCTCTTCGGTTTTATCACCTATATCAAACTGCTGGAGCTGGCCAACCTCAACCAGCCGATTTTCCAGAGAATGATTATCGAAGCACCGGGCACATATCATCACAGCATCATCGTCGCGTCGCTCGTGGAGGCGGCGGCGGAGGCGATCGGTGCGAATGCACTGCTGGCCAAAGTCAGCTCTTATTATCATGATATCGGCAAGCTGGCAAAACCGCATTATTATATTGAAAATCAGACCAATTACGACAACCGGCACGATAAACTCTCTCCGAAGATGAGCACGCTGATTATCATCTCCCATATCAAGGAAGGCTGTGAGCTGGCCGCAAAGGCAAAGCTCGGCCAACCGATCATCAACATCATCCGGGAACATCATGGAACCAGTCTCGTCAGTTATTTTTACGACAAAGCCAAAAAGGACAAGGATGAATCAATCCGTTCTCTCTCGGAAAGCGATTTCCGTTATCCCGGCCCCAAACCCCAGACAAAGGAAGCAGGACTCGTGATGCTGGGTGATATTATTGAAGCCTCCTCGCGCACCCTGACGCATCCGACACCTGCAAGAATCCGGTCGCTGGTTCGCGAACGGATCGGGCGCGTCTATTCAGACGGTCAGCTGGACGATTGTGAGTTGACTCTCAAAGACTTGAGCACGATCGCGGAAACGTTTACCCGTATCTTAACGGGAATCTTCCATCATCGCGTCGATTATCCGGAATCAGCCACAAAAGAGACAAGCGGAAAAAAAGAAACCCATGAACATCCAAATAGAAAATCAGCAGAAACGTATTAAAATCGACAAACGAAGAATCCGCAGCCAAGTAAACGCACTCATGAAGCTGCTGAACTGCGCAAATATGGAAATCAGCATTACGTTTGTTGATGATGCGACCATACGGCAAATCAACAAACAATACCTCTCCAAGGACAGGCCCACCAATGTTATTTCTTTCCCGCTTCAGGAAGGTGAATTCTGCGACATTAATCCTCAGATGCTGGGCGATATTGTCATATCCGTTGACACGGCGGAAAGGGATTCAGTGAGAGGCAACTTGAGTTTCGACGAGGAAATTCTTTTCTTAATCATACACGGTCTGCTGCATCTGAATGGCTACAACCACGAAAACACATCAATAGCCCAGTCCCGTAAAATGCAAAAGAAAGAAAAAGAACTCTATTCTTTATTAACACAAACCACAGCAATCAATTAATGACTTCCAACCGAAACCTTTGCCCGGGAAGGTAGATCATCAACGAATCAACTATTCATGCCAAACTGCATTCAAAGGATAACGCGGCGGCAAGGAGGAGGCTCCGTAGGCGTATTATTGATACGTTGAGGAAACCGACCCCCTGTGAGGGGGCGCGCGACCAATGCCAACAACGTTAGCCAAAGACCGGATGCGCATTCCGCAAGGAAGCGCAATAAGAAACTATTCCTTCCCTGCCGGTAGTTGCCACTCTGAAATTGGCAACTACATGCGACTTGGTATCATTAATCGCTTTCCGGATTATTATTAAGCCGCAGGTGATTCAAAATACCTGTCATTTTTTTGCGATCGTTCTTTTTTTGCCGTTTTTGGCCGCCTTGCCTTTTTTGCTTTTTCCCTTAGGGGGATCACACGCAAGTTCCTGACCCGGAATCTTGATTTTTCGTCCGGCCTGTATGTGATTGCCTTTTAAATTGTTTGCTTTTTTAAGTTTTGACACGGGAACATCAAAGCGTTTGGAAATATCATTCAGGGAATCCGTCTTTTTTACCTTGTAAACCGCCACCGAGTCGTTATTATTCGAGGATGCAACACTTGTGCCTCCGGGAATTCGAACAATCTGTCCACTATTTAACCCGTTTTTCCTGCTCAAACGATTCGCTCTCTGGAGAGCCCTTACAGACACTCCATATTTATTCGCGATGGAAGCCAGGGTCTCCCCCCGCCGGACACGATGCGTGTCATAAGTCGCTGCCGATTTTGATTTTGAGTTTGAATGGATTGATGCCGACCGGGGTGACTGCGATCGGGCGTAAGTGAAGGTCGGTTTTTCCGTTTCCGGGATATCATTGTAGACGCTGTTGAATTTATCGAGTGATCCTTTCGGAATTCTAATGGTGTATTCATGGTCAGGTGTCAATTTGTGCCGCAGTTCCGCGTTAAGTACGGTAATCGTATCTTCGGATA
>JAGFXG010000137.1 GCA_017860985.1 Deltaproteobacteria bacterium | reverse complement strand
ACAATTTTCAGTAACCCTTAATAAAAGCGAGGCGCTCCCTCCTTCACTCGGCGGTCGGTATACCCCTACCGCGAATGATAATTTACTTATCTTTTCAATATGATGGCGATATAAGTCAATTTTGGGGTCCGCTGCCATGAAACACTCCTTTTTCTGTAATGAAAACTAATATAATACCCTTTTGCCTTTTGACAACATCAGGTCCAGTCAAATATTTTTTCTGTAATGGACAATCAGTTTATGGAACCGGATAAGTCACCGGATAACAGCAATTTTCCCCTTATGATTACAGAGAATATACCTCTTGTATATTATAAAAAAACTTGTCAAAAAAATGAATATGTCCTTGTCAAGAATGTATTCTTTATGTATAAGGCTCAAGTTATTTGTTGCTTTTTCGACACGATAAAAAGACAAATTATCTCAACTAGTGAATGTTTTCTTAAAGTGTCACAAAAAATACATTTTGCCTTTCATAAAAGGCAAGGGAGGAATTCAAGTATGGCTAATGAAAATTTAGAGAGTAAGCGATGGTTGATCGCCATTGCTGCCGTTGTCATTCAATTGTGCCTCGGCACCGTGTACGCATGGTCGGTTTTTAAAATACCATTGATGAAAATGCACGGATGGGATGGCAAGGAAGTTCAGTTGACGTTCATGATCCTCATGGGTATTCTCGGACTGGCAGCTGCTTTTGGCGGCACTCTGGTTGATAAAAAAGGCCCCCGTTTCGTCGCCACGATCGGCGGTATCCTTTTTGGTATAGGCACCCTGGTTGCCGGATACGCAGACCAGACCGGCAGCCTCACCCTGCTTTACATTGGATTTGGTGTAATTTGCGCCCTGGGCAATGGGTTCGGTTACGTCACACCCATCGCCACATTGATCCGCTGGTTCCCGGATAAACGCGGTCTGGTAACAGGCCTCGCTGTTATGGGTTTCGGTGCCGGTGCTTTCTTCATGGGGAAAATAGCCCCGTTCATGATAAAGAAGTTCCAACTGATTGACGCAGCTGACCCAACCAAAATTATCGCCTCCGGTGTATCCACAACCTGGTATATTTGGGGTGTCATATTCCTTGTTCTTGTAACCGGTGCTGCTCAGTTCTTTAAAAACCCTCCTGCCGGATGGCTGCCCAAAGGTTTTACACCTTCAACTACAAGTGTTTCCGCAGCAGATTCCTTTACTTTAGGCGAAGCGGTAAAAACTCCGCAGTGGTGGATGCTCTGGTCCATGCTGTGTTTGAACGTATCCGCAGGCCTTGGTCTAATTTCCCAGCATTCTCCGCTGGCTCAGGAGATCTACAAGAAAACGATGGGATTGACCGGTGATTTGACTCCGGAACAATTAGCCGTTGTCGCGGCTGCCGGTGGAGCTGTTGTAGCATACGCGGCAATATTCAATGGTTTGGGAAGACTTTTCTGGGCCAAAATTTCCGACAATATCGGACGTAAAATGGTTTTCCTGATCATGTTCGCCACTCAGGCAGTTTTGTATGTTCTTGTTGCCAAGGGAATCATCGCCACCTACTGGCCTTTCATTTTTGCTTCCTGCTATCTGTTGGCCTGCTATGGCGGCGGCTTCGCAACCATGCCTGCTTTTGCCGCTGATTCATTCGGCCCCGCCAATATCGGCAAGGTCTATGGCTTCATGCTGACGGCGTGGAGCGTTGCCGGTATCGTCGGCCCGTTCGTGTTCGAAGCCTTCAAACCCCAGGCGCTCTATATTGCGGCCGGTCTGTTGGTCGTCGGCTTCTGTATAGCACTCGTTTTCAAAGCACCTAAAGGCAAAAAAGCATAAAAACTGATTTGCTCGAACAAAAAACCCGCGGTGTTTGCCACCGCGGGTTTTTTTATAAATTTGAAATGATATTATTTCTTACCATTTTCGCCGAGCCAAGGTCTTGTGTTATCCAACATATAATCATCGCTATGCTCCATCATGCACTCCGGACAAAGGTGAACCAGCATGTTACTTTCAATATGCCTGACAATCAGGTATCTCAATGCAGTTTGGCTACAGCAGAAGCACCTGTCCGAAACATCGTTTTTATTAAAGCGATAGCTTTCCTCATCATAGTATTTCATAGAAATCAGCCTGATTCCTTAATTAAAACTGGTCTAAAACATGTTACTTAAAAAATGATTCACTAAATTTCCCCGGATCCGTTTCTTTCTGTATTTATCGAAACTGGAAACGTCAGAACAAAATTCGTTCCTTCACCTACCCTGGACGAAACATCACTTACACCACTGTGCGATTCCATGATCTTTTTGCAAAAAGTTAACCCCAGACCGGATCCGCTGCTTTTTTCATTTTTTTCGGCGCATCGATAAAAAGGTTCAAAAATCAACGGCAGCTTTTCCGGGGGGATGCCCGTACCGTTATCTGCTATACTGACTATAATATAATACTCGTCGTTTTTAACGGTGACTGTTATTTTACCTCCCTCCGGAGTATATTTTGTTGCGTTACCGATGATATTGGTAAATACGCGCACCAGACTTTCCGTGTCTCCTGTTATGGGTGGTAAGCTTCGAGGAATATTTGTTTCCAGTGCAATTCCCTTCTTCCTGCAGAGAGGTGCCATTTCCTCCACACTCCGTGCAATGATGGAATCCAGGCTTAAAGACACTTTCTGCTGTGTGAGGGTCCCATTCTCAATGCGGCTGATGTCCAGCCAGTGCTCGACCATCTCTTCAAGATTATGGACGCGCTTAGTGCATCGTTCAATGATTTCTTTGACATCTTGCTCGAAGCGGTCTCCTGCTATTGCGTTGAGCGCCTCAATATATTGCCGGATAACAACCAGTGGCGAACGCATTTCATGGCTTACAAAAGTGATGAAGTTTCTCTCCATCTGATCTTTTTCTT
Organism: Deltaproteobacteria bacterium; assembly: GCA_017860985.1. Taxonomy (GTDB): domain Bacteria; phylum Desulfobacterota; class Syntrophia; order Syntrophales; family Smithellaceae; genus UBA8904. The sequence continues at coordinate 2,044 of JAGFXG010000137.1, read as the reverse complement.
CCCGGAGTCGCCTTGTCTCGATTTTTAGGTTGCGATGTTCCAACGCTCGCTTGGTCAGCGCCCTTAATTGATCGGGGTTGAATGGTTTTGGCAGATAATCATAAGCACCTTTCTGCATGGCCTCCACGGCTGATACAATGGTCGCAAATCCCGTAATCATGACCAACACAATATCCGGTATATCCCGGGAAAGTATCTCAATAATTTCCATCCCCGACATATTGGGCATTTTAAGATCAATAAAAGCCATGTCAGGCATGCGTTCCCTTGCGAGCTTGATGCCCTCACTGCCCTGCCCGGCCGTAAGCACGCCATAACCGCATTTCTCCAGCACTTGCCTGCATCCGTCCCGGAGAACCTCTTCATCATCAATAATTAAAATGAGGTGTTTCTCGGAGCTACCGGTCATAATCATTTGACGCCCAGCGCCTGTCTGATGTATCCGAGCAAATCATCCGCCTTGATCGGCTTTTGTAATACCTTGTTCACCGTTGGAAATTCCGGAGGCGGTTCGAATGACTGATAAGGCCCCTGGAGATCGACTGCGCTCAGCATGAAAAGCGGTGTTTCTTTTCCCGTATCGGTGGCACGGATTTTATTCAATACGGAAAAACCTTCACCCCAGGTTTCCATCATCATATCGATGATGGCAAGATCAGGATTGATGGATTTCCACATCTCCACGCCGGTCTTTCCATCTTCCGCCAAAAATACTTCGTATCCCCCCTTTTCCAGAATAAGTTTGGTTGCAAATAAAAAGTCTTTGTCATCGTCTATTAGGAGTATTTTCTGCTTAGCCGTCATGATCATACACCTCCATAGTTCTTTTGCCTTTCAATAACAGCAAAGATAATGCCAGATTACAACATATTGATATTATGGAATTTTTTATTAATGGTTATTGCCGAAATTCTCTTAAGGGGCAAAACACCCCGCTGCTACTGCTCTGTCCTGATGTTATAATTACGCATCTTGATTCTCAGGGTCTTTCGATCGATACCCAGAAATTCAGCTGTTTTGTTAATTTGAAAATGAAAGTGTTTTAACGCTTTTTCGATGTGCTCTTTTTCGACATCAACCAGGGTAATTCTGCCGGAAGAGGAATCCACGACCGGCGCTTTTGCACCTTCGTTCTGTCCATAATAAAAAATATCGGATAAATTGACTGTTTCATGGTCACTAAGAACACATAAACGTTCGATGGTGTTTTTGAGTTCCCGGATATTCCCTGGCCATTTATACGACAACAATGATTTCTTTGCTTCTTCAGACAAACGCTGCACTTTGCTTTTATGCTTTTTCTGAAAATAATTAAGATAATACTCTGCAATCGGAAGGATATCGGCCCTGCGCTCTTTCAACGGCTTTAAATCCAGAGGGACAACGGAAAGCCGGTAAAAAAGGTCTTCCCTGAAATTTCCTGCTTCGATTTCAAGGCGAATATCCTTGTTGGTTGCCGCGATGAGTCTGACATCCACCTTCTCCGGTGACGATTTGCCAACCCTGGGCACTTCCTGTTCCTGGATGACCCGCAATAACTTGGCCTGAATATTGAGGTTGATATTGGATATTTCATCGAGAAACAAGGTGCCTTTGTCCGCCATCTGAAAACGGCCTTCACGGGATTCCGTAGCGCCGCTGAATGCTCCCTTGACATGGCCGAATAGTTCACTCTCCATCAGATTTTCCGCCAGCGATGAACAATCAACCGGAATGAAAGACCTGTCCGACCTTGAGCTCAATTGATGAATCATACGAGCAACCAGCTCCTTGCCCGTTCCGCTCAGTCCTGTAATCATAACAGTGCTGTCGGTTTGGGCAATACGCCTGATGGACTCTTTAAGCTCTTTGATATAATCGCTGGAGCCAATCAGCATGGAAATATCTTTTTCGTGATCATCCGGTGCATCCCCTTTAAGTGCCCCGCTCACCGCCTCCTGGAGTTCCACCGCGGAATATGGTTTTGTAAGAAAATTGAAGGCGCCGTGACGCATTGCCTCGACCGCTAGCGGGATTGTTCCGTATCCAGTGATGATGATAATCC
>JAGFXG010000136.1 GCA_017860985.1 Deltaproteobacteria bacterium | reverse complement strand
CGCATGGAGGGGTGATGATCTCTAAACGAATTATTCCCTGCCTGGATGTCCGCGACGGCAAGTTGACAAAAGGCATTAAATTTAAAGGCAATATCGATATCGGCGATCCGGTGGAAGTTGCCCGCGAATACTACGAGCAGGGTGCGGACGAAATTGTCTTCTATGACATAACAGCTTCCTCCGATAAACGCGACATTATGATCGATGTGGTAAGGCGCGTGGCCGAAACCATCTTTATTCCTTTTTCCGTGGGAGGCGGCATCCGCAATCTCGACGATATGCGCAAAGTCATTCTGGCCGGAGCGGAAAAAGTCAGCGTCAACTCCTCGGCTGTGCTCGATCCTAAAATCATTTCACAAGGTGCGAAAGCCTTCGGCAGCCAGTGTGTTGTATTGGGCATGGATGTGAAAAAGGGAGAGATGAGCAAGCAAATCCCATCCGGTTACGAAATCGTCATTGAAGGCGGCAGAAAGCATACCGGAATCGACGCTCTATGGTGGGCCCAAGAGGGAGAGCGCCTGGGCGCGGGGGAAATTTGCCTCAATTCCATTGACGCCGACGGCACACAGGATGGCTATGAGCTTAATTTAACAGCGCTTATCTCAGATAATGTTCATATTCCAGTTATTGCCTCCGGCGGCGCGGGTAAGCCGGACCATCTGGCGGATGTCCTGACAAAAGGGAAAGCCGATGCGGCTTTGATTGCTTCTATGGTGCATTACCGGACGTATACCATCACGCAGATTAAAAATTACCTAAGCGATCAAAATATCAAAACTCGAATGCTCTGGTAGCCGCCCAACATTATTACTTGACGAAAATCAATTTGTATTCTTAACATTAATGATTAAATTACATGATATTTCTTCAAGCCATTAAGGGATATATTTTTTATAAAGTCAGGAGGCGTATTAAAAGTGGATGCAAAAAGATATGAATTAAATGTCCAGTTGGCGCAGATGCTCAAAGGCGGCGTCATCATGGATGTCACCAATGTGGAACAGGCCAAAATCGCGGAAGAAGCGGGTGCGGTCGCTGTAATGGCTTTAGAACGCGTGCCTTCGGATATTCGCAAAGATGGTGGTGTGGCCAGAATGTCCGACCCGGGGATGATCGCCGAAATCAAGAAAGCGGTTTCCATTCCGGTAATGGCCAAGGCCAGAATAGGTCATTTTGTGGAAGCGCAATTGCTGGAAGCCCTGCGGATCGACTACATTGATGAAAGCGAAGTTCTCACCCCGGCTGATGAAGAATGCCACATTGATAAAACAAAATTCTCGATTCCATTTGTCTGCGGAGCGCGCAACCTGGGTGAAGCCCTGCGCAGAATCGCAGAAGGCGCAGCGATGATTCGTACCAAGGGCGAAGCGGGAACGGGAAATGTAGTGGAAGCCGTCCGCCACATGAGAACTATGAACCGCGAAATCCGACAGCTCGCGCAAATGCCGGTGGAGGAAGTGACCGGATTTGCTAAAAATAACGGCCTGCCCTACGAACTGGCTCTCAAAGTTAAAGAACTGGGACGCCTGCCGGTGGTCAATTTTGCTGCCGGTGGTCTCGCGACGCCTGCTGACGCGGCGCTTATGATGCAGTTGGGCTGCGACGGTGTTTTTGTGGGCTCCGGTATTTTCAAATCGGCCGATCCGGCCAAACGGGCGCGTGCCATTGTCAAGGCAACCGCTTATTTCAATGACCCGCAAAAAGTTCTTGAAGCGTCCATGGGACTGGGTGAGGCCATGCCGGGCCTGGAAATCGGGCAGATTCCGCCGGAACAGATTCTGGCGAAGCGGGGATGGTAAACATTTATTATGTCAGTGCATTTAGTTAAACATACGCCGGGTGTTATTGGTGTTCTTGATTTGCAGGGCGGTGTCCACGAGCATCTGGAGCATCTGGAAAGACTGGGCATTCCCTACGCAAGAGTCAAACAACCGGCGGATTTTGCGGACCTGGCTGGTCTGATCATTCCCGGCGGCGAAAGCACATGCCTGGCGCGGCTTCTGGATATTTTTGAATTGAAAGAGGTTATCCTGCAGCATTACGGGAGAGGAATGAAAATCTGGGGGACGTGCGCGGGGGCCATTCTGCTTGCAAACCGGGTAGTAGGCGAGAAACCCTGCCTGGGACTGATTGATATTGAAATTGTACGCAACGGTTTCGGCAGCCAGCTCGACAGCTTTAAAAGTGAAGCGATCATTGAATCGGTATCCGCTGATCCGATTCCCCTAACATTTATCCGTGCGCCGAAAATTCTTCGGGTTGGAAGAGATGTTCATGTTCTTCTTAGCATTGATGATTATATCGCCGCGGCGGAAAACGAGGGAATTTTAGTGACCGTGTTTCACCCTGAATTGACCGGCTGCCTGGCTCTTCATCGATATTTTGCTTCAAAGTGCGGATTGAACCCGGCAGCGGAAAACCCTTCATCCGTTCATCAGGACTGGGAAAACGTAAGCTGGATGAAACTTGCCCGAATTGCCTCATAATCGTATTTTTACCTGTCTGAATATATCATGGCCGTTATTCCTATTATTGAAAACACTTTTTTCGCCAACGGCCGCTACTGGGGAGGGCTCAATTCATCGCTGTACCGGAGTGGTTCATTCTGGGCAATGAAGACGGGCATAGAATCTGCCGATCTCAACATGGTGTGGAACGAACAGCCGCTGATTCAGGACGATCGCAGATCAATCGAGGACATCAAGATAAATTTTCAGCAGTCCGGCCTGCCGTTCTGGTGCTGGGTATTTCCCCGGGGCCGGTCACAGCTAACCAGCGATATTCTTCAAGCGGCAGGATTCAATGTCATATCCAGCATCCCGTGCATGCTTGCCGATTTGAGCCGTCCGGAGCCGGACACTAATGATCATGCTCTGCGGATCGTGCAGGTTCAAAACAAGGAAACATTGCGCCTGTGGGAAGAGGTTTCTTTTGCGGGATTTGATTTTCCGCCGGAAACACAGCATCAGTATCATCACTTTGTGGGGACATTTAATCTCGCAGCCGGTTCGCCCCAGAAATTTTTTCTGGCTTATTTCAACGAACAGCCCGTGGCGACATCCCTTCTGTTTCTGCATGATACCGCCGCCGGTATTTATTTTGTTTCCACTCTGCCCGAGTTCAGGCAAAAAGGAATCGGCCTTGCCGTCACAAGGTCGGCCATGAAAGCCGCAAGACTCGCAGGCGCGCAATATGCCACGCTTCAAACCTCTCCCGATGGTCTGAATGTTTACCGGAGGGCGGGGTTTCAGGAATACTGCCGGGTGGACGTGTATGGCCCAGGACCGTGCGTGCCGTCATGATAATTAATGAATTTAAAGGTTTCAGAAAATAATTATCATGGATGGAATCAAAGATTCCTGTTATGATACAAACAGACTGGAGAAAACATCATGAACAAAATTTCATACATCAAGTGGGAACCGAAATATAGCGTCCATGTGGAAATTCTTGATGAGCAGCATCGCAAACTGTTTGATATTGTGAATGATCTCGTCGATGAAGTTGAAATGGGTTCGAATCAATTACTGCCAATCATTAGCGATCTTATCGATTATTTGTCCGTCCATTTCAAGCAGGAAAGTATTGTCATGATGGAGTCAAACTATCCCAGTTTTACGAAACACAGCCGGGAGCATCGGGACTTCACAGAAAAAATGAAGGCTTTTCTGCAAGACTACGAACAGGGCGATACGGAGCTCGGATTGAAAATGATCGTGTTTCTGAAAGAGTGGATTTTTAACCATACCACAAGGTTGGATATTGAATATGCGCACCACCTGCAGGACAATGCTGAAAAGCTGAAGACGCCGCAGGAATGAAACAAATCACGTAGCATCCCCTACCTTTTTCATAAGGCAAGAGGGGGCTGAATAGCTGTTTTGAGAAGCTTCTTCAGGTTTGGCTTTTTCCTCTTTTGAACAAGCGCTTTAATATTTTCCGTACAACCCAGATAAAAAATATTCCGATGAGAATCAGGCACAGGATCGGAACAAAAACAGCCAGCAGGGCGACGACAACGGACCCGGCCAGTTCCAGTGTGGAAAAGATCGGATTGGCTGTTCCGCCGGTCGCGATGGATGATTTTGCGCGCACGGCAACTGTTGACGCCTGAACCAGCCCTGCTATTCCGCCACCGGCAATCAGGGCCATGGTCCATTTCAGAAACGGGGAAATATCGGTGATCATCGCGGCGGTAGTCACCGTTCCGGCAATGACCGCTGCGGGAGTCGCGATGGTGTCCAACACATGATCAAGCCAGGGAATATAATAACCGATGATTTCAAGAACCGTTGCCGTGGCAAAGGCCATGGTTGCGTAAGTGCCGCCTATCCAGGCAAAATCAGCAGGCAGAGTAAGATGTCCGGACAATGCCGCGAGATTCAAAATCAGCAAAGGGACAAAAACCCTGAAACCGCAGGCCGCCGCCAATCCTATGCCAATTGCTACCGGGAAAATGGTTTCCATACTGTCGCTACCTTACGCTTATAAACAGAGAGTTTTGCACGACTGCTTAAGGCCAATAATATGTTCATTCCTCGCTTGTGCCCTATAGGGTGCGAAAGCGGGAATCCAGTATTAGCTTAGGTTCCTGGATTCCGGGTCAAGCCCGGAATGACAGAAAGGCATTCTTGACCAACTACACTAGCAGATAATCACGCTAAATCAATAACCGTTTTTTCTTAAGAATGCTGCTTTATATCCATAATTTGGATAGGCATGTGCCAGTTTGAAAGGTGTTTGGAAGCTTGCGGAAAAATCGCTGTTGGGGTAAAGAATAATATCTTTTTTTGACAAGGAAGGTTTATCGATGAAAAAGACAACCCCAACGCTTGCGGCTGAACGGCAATACGTTATCGAAAAAGAGAAGTTCGTTCCCGTATCGCATTATTTTGGCGAGGATACCTTTAACCACAGTGTCATTAAAGAAAA
>JAGFXG010000135.1 GCA_017860985.1 Deltaproteobacteria bacterium | reverse complement strand
GGGCGAAAGGCCTTCGATGGATTCCACGTCCGGCTTGTCCATCTGTCCGATGAACTGGCGTGCGTAAGTGGAAAGCGACTCAACATATCGACGCTGGCCTTCGGCGTATATGGTGTCAAATGCCAGAGAAGATTTGCCGGAGCCGGAGACGCCCGTGATGACCACCAGCTTGTCCCGGGGAATGTCCAGATGAATATTTTTAAGGTTGTGCTGCGATGCACCCTTAATTTTTATAAAATCCATATATGTATTTGCAGTCTACTAATACCTGATATCAATGAAGGATTTTTTTCGGACGCCGTCGATCCATTCATCGTATTTTTGGGAAGCCTTTTCATTTTCAATTTTGGCTCTGATTTCATTGCGCACTGCGGACATAGATTTCAGCCCCTGTCCGCGCTTGTCGACAACCATCACAATGTGAAAACCCGATTCTGTTTCAATGACATCGCTGACCTGTCCGACAGGCATTTCAAAAGCTGCTTTTTCCACATTCGGCATCATGGCGCCTCTTTCCACAAATCCGATATCTCCGCCCTGCGCTGCAGACGGTTCTTTGGAATATTGAGAGGCCAGCATTTCAAAGGATTCGCCTTTCAGAATGCGCTCATGCAGTTGTCTTGCCTGCGCCCTGACGGCTTCACGGGTTTTTTTGCCCTGACCACCCTGCGCCGGGAGGAAAATCTGCCGGATGCGGACTGCTTCCTTCCCCTCATAGTCGCTGCGGTGTTTGTCGTAGTACTCACCGATTTCTTCATCCGTAACCACGATTTTGGATTGCACTTCGCTTCTAAGCACCCTCATGCGCAACATTTGTTCGGAGATGTCTTTTTTGACGGATTGAAGCGTCTTTCCCTCTGAAGCCAGTTTTTTTAAATAAGCATCCATGGACATGTTGTTTTTGGTCAGCATGTCCATGATTACGGCCATTACTTCCTCATCTTTGATGGTGGTAAAGTTCTTGCCCCCTTTTTTCGCTTCATGTTCAATCAGCATCTGATCGATCATGCGTTGCAGAAAAACTTTCTTGTTCTGTTCCAGAACAATTTCCAGATCGCTGCCTTTGTGTGTCATCTTAATGCTTTTCGCGTAGGGTTCAAACGACTGATTCAGATCGCGCATCGTGATGATCTCGTTATTCACCACAGCCACGATTCTATCCTCCAATTCGGCGGCAACGCTTCCGCATGCCAGCAGCACCGCCAGCATGGTCATAAGATATATTCTAAGTCCTTTCACAGATTCCTCCCTGAAAATTTATTTGTTCTGCAACATCTCTTTGAATATTTTTGTATCTTTTTTAATCACAGCTTTATGTTTCAACTTATCCAGCCACGCGGTAAATGCCGCATCTTCCTTCTGGACGCGGATGTCCGCAAGAATATCGTCCTTACATTCGTCAAAAGACCGGGTTTGAGCCGGACGTTTTTCACTGACTTTGAATATATGGTATCCATAAGCGCTTTTTACAATCGGGCTGACGATGCCCACCTGCAAATGAAAAATAGTCTCATCAAGCGGTTCCGGCATGGTTTTTTCAGTGATCAAACCCAGATCGCCTCCGTGGGAAGCCTCCGGTCCAATGGATTCCTGGGCTGCCACACTGGCAAAATCCTCGCCGTTTTCCAGCCGGACTTTTATGGCATTGGCTTTTTCCGGGTTCCTTACAACAATTTGCGCCACCCGCACCTGCGCTTCGGTTTTGCACAGATCGGGCTGTTTCTGAAAGGAATCTTTCGCTTCATCCTCCGATACGCGGACGGACGCGTTTACGTCCGTGGTTACCACCTTGTCCATCAGCATTTCTTTTTGAATCTCTTCACGCCATTCATCGTATTGCACATTTCGTGAAATGAGAAAATCAAAAAAATGATCACCGTAATCTTTCCGGATATCGAGGACTTTTTGTTCCAGCTCCGTGTTGCTTACCGATAGGTTTAACTGGCTTGCTCTCTGAAGAATAATTTTCTCCGTAATCATGGATTCCAGAATTTCTTCTTCGAGCATTCTCCGTTTACTCGACGAATCCGGCAAGGAACCCGGTGGCAGGATGTTTTTCCGGGTGGTCAGCCTCTTTTGATATTCATCGTAGAAAATTTTTTCATCGTTTACCGTAGCGATATATTCCCGGTCGGACAGATCATCCCTGCTGCAGGAGATAATCAGGCAAACGGTCCCCAGAAGAACCAGGGGCACTAACGGTTTTTTCATCACATTTATCAATATCGACGGTCTCATGTTATTCTTAGCGTTGTATAGCTCGATAATGGTTATTGGGCAAGCATCTTTAAAAGCTCTTCGGCCTGGTCCAGTATTTCCGTCGCGGTCACCGCCTTGGCCGGCATAAATAACTTGAAATCGGGCGTAAAACGTAAGTCTTTGATTTTCTTGCGTGTCATGGCGATGATCCTGGCGGGGTCAATCGGTGATGTTTCCCGCAAATGTAGATAAAAATATTTGCCGTCATATCCCATTTTTTTGGCGGAAAGAGGCTTCAACCCGTTGCGGATACTGATCACGCGTAAAAGATTATCCGCCTCCCGCGGTAATGGTCCGTAGCAATCGGCAAGTTCGCCGCGAAGTTCATCGAGCTCTTCGAAGTTTTCCGCAAGGGATATTCTTTTGTATAAAATCAGCCGCTGATGAACATCTTCGACATAAGCTTCGGGAAGAAAAGCGGAAATGCCCATCTGAATTTCCGGAAGGGTATCTTCAACGAGCTGCGTTTTCCCCTGGATTTCCCGTACGGTCTTTTCCATCAGTTCGGTATAAAGTTCATAACCGACGGCGGAGATGTGCCCTGCCTGGGACAGGCCCAGAAGATTGCCGCCTCCGCGAATTTCCAGGTCGTTATAGGCGATGCGGAAGCCTGAGCCGGGTTCGGAAAATTCCTTGATGGACTGAAGGCGTTTCATCGCGTCACGAGACAGGAGCGCCCCTTTCGGCAGGAGCAGATACGCACAGGCTTCCTGATTACCCCGGCCCACGCGGCCGCGGATCTGGTAAAGCTGGGCCAGGCCGAATCGGTCGGCGCGGTTGATAATGATGGTGTTGGCCGAGGGAATATCCAGACCCGATCCGATAATGGTCGTGCAGACCAGCACATCAAATTCGTGACGGATAAACTGTGCCATGGTTTTTTCAATCTCCGCCGGTTTCATCTGGCCGTGCACCACGCCGACTCTGGCCTGTCCGGCAAGGCGCTGCACCAGATGGGCAATGGAATAGATGGATCGCACCCGGTCGTGGACAAAAAACACCTGGCCGCCCCTTGCTATTTCAGCTTTAATGGCCGCCCCGATGGTGTCTTCATCAAACTCGAGAACATAGGTTTTGATCGGCTGACGGTCCCGGGGCGGTGTGTTGATAATGGACAAATCACGGATGCCGACCAGCGACAGGTGCAGCGTGCGCGGGATCGGCGTGGCCGAAAGCGTCAGCACATCCACCAGCGTCCGCATCTTTTTAAGTTTCTCCTTGTGCTGCACACCGAAGCGCTGTTCTTCATCAATCATCACCAGCCCCAGATTACGGAACTCCACGTCCTTTTGCAGCAGACGGTGCGTTCCAATGACAATATCCAGTTTCCCCAGGCGCAGATCCTCCAGGGTTTTCCTGATCTGGGCGGCATTCTTAAAACGGTTCAGCACGTCCACGCGAATCGGGAAATCGGCCAGCCGCTCCGAGAAGGTCGCATAGTGCTGTTCGGCCAGAATGGTCGTTGGCGCCAGAAGAGCCGCCTGTCTGCCGTCCATGACGGCGCGAAACGCGGCGCGCAGGGCGACTTCCGTTTTGCCGAAGCCCGCGTCCCCGCAGATCAGCCGGTCCATGGGTTTGACGTCGTCCATGTCTTCATGGATGTCTTCAATGGCCCTGGCCTGATCGGGGGTTTCTTCAAACGCAAAAGTCGAGCAGAATTCTTCGTAGATGCGATCCGGCGGCGCGAAAGATTTCCGTTCCATCGCCTCCCTTGCCGCGTAGATGGCTGTCAGCTCCTCCGCCACATCGCGCATGGATTTTTTGACCCGTTCCTTGACGGCGTCCCAGGATGCCCCGCCCATCTTTTCAATTTTTGGTTTATATCCGTCCGGTCCGAGATAGCGCTGTATTTTTTCGAGGGAGTTTACCGGCAGGTAGAGTTTGTCTCCCTCCGAATACTCGATCACCAGAAAATCGTTTTCGATAATGCCTACGGTGATTTTCTGCAGACCGCGATAAATCCCGATGCCGAAATCCGTGTGGACGACAAAGTCTCCTTCTTTCAGATCGCCAAAGGACTTCAAAAAATAACCTTCCCGGACGGGTCGGGTTCTGCGTCGGGAAGTCTTTTTGACCAAAATTTCTTCTCCGCTGATAAACGCAAGCTTCATGGCTTCCAGAACAAAACTGCCAGATATTTTTCCTTCCAGTAAAAAAAGCCGGGAATCGTCACCCAGGTTGCGGATGATGTCCAGAAGCTGCGTGCCGGAAGGCAAGGGCTGTACATGCAGATCATATCCCGCGAGCAGATGCGTGATCCGGACATTGTCTTCCGGTGTTGGAGAAAACAGGAACACCGTCATGTGTCCGGACAACCATTGCTTGATTTTATCCGCAGTGTTGCGAAGAAGAGCCTCCTCCTTCACTTCACCGGCCAGCGGTTCGGCGGCCATCATCTCCCGGGGCGCCTGAATCGTTACAGAAGGATTCTGCCGGGTGTCGCTGTCCAGCGTCAGGCCGGAGAGCCGGATCTGCCTGTATTCGGCCAGTTGTGTGTCGAGGGTTTCTGAGTCCAGGTAGACGCCGGTTCTTTCCAGATAAAACTTCCCGCCCGCCTTTGCCTTGTAGAGCAGCTTGTCCACACTTTCCCCTGTGACTTGCGCCGCCTGTTTGATCGCCAGTTCATCGTTGAGGATGAACCGGGTGTCGTTTGGCAGGTAATCAAAAATACTTGAGAG
>JAGFXG010000134.1 GCA_017860985.1 Deltaproteobacteria bacterium | reverse complement strand
GATTTCACCGGATCAGCGTTCCGCGGGGGTCGGCTGACGGTTTTCATCAGCGTTATGAAAAGCTTCTTATGAACGATATGCCCTGAAAAGCAGCTGTAGTCAATCGGCAACAAATCACTGATCTGGTTTTGCCTGCGACTTTTCACATCATGCGGCGTCATCCGCCGGCTTTATTTACTTTGTTTCTTTCTTCGATCAGATCAAAACCATAATCCAACAGCTTTGTGATCTCCTGTGCGCGGACGCGGGCGCTTTTTGCCCCCAGGACAATGGCCATTAACCTCATATCGCCCCGCGTTGCAGTTGCAACGAGATGACACCCTGCCGCTTTCACATATCCGGTCTTCAGCCCGTCCACACCCGGATAACTCATTAAAAGATCATTGCGATTGCGCAGAATCGTATCATGGAAGACAAAGTTTTCGATGGAGTGAATCTGTCGCAAGTTGGGAAAACGCTTCAGATAATTTCGTGAAAGGATGTAGATATCCCTGACCGTTGTCGTTTGTTCTGTATTTGGCAGTCCGTGAGGGTTCACGAAGTGGGTATGCGTCAGCCCCATTTCTTTGGCTTTGGCATTCATGCGCCTGACAAAATGCTCGACGCTTCCGCCAAAATGTTCGGCCAGAGCTACAGCGGCGTCGTTGGAAGAATAGATGGCCATGCCCTTGACCAGATCAAACACTTCGCATTGCTCGCCCGGTTCAAACAGGATTTTAGAGCCATTTGTGTAAACCGCATTTTGACTGATGGTAACAAGGTCGGAATAATCAGCCTTTCTGTTTTCTATGTCCTCGGCGATTAAGTATAACGTCATTATTTTTGACAACGAGGCGGGCTGGATGATCCGATCTGAATTTTGTTGAAAAAGAATTCTTCCCGTATTCATGTCCACAAGCATTGCCGCCTTCACTGCAAGCGGAGGTATTGGTCTTTCATCTGCAAATGCCGCTGCCGGAAGCAGCAGAAAACTTATGATCAATATCGTTATTTTTTTCATCATTGACATTATTTATCTCCAGAATTGATTTGAAAAATCAATATCAACTATAAATTGTAAATGCAATCATTTCCAGAGCCATTGATTTTGGATGAATTCAGCACCAGAAACGGTTGATGTGTGTTTTCCTGTTTAAAGGATTTTACCGGCTATGGTCCTGCGCAGTAAGGCTGTGAGCAGCCAGCTTGCCGTCAGGGCGCCCAGAAACGTGATCAGAAATTTGAGGGCCGCAGGCATGGGCTGAGTGAGCAGGTAAAACTGTATCCAGGTCACAAAAATATAGTGAAAAATGTAAATGCCGTATGCGTTGCCGGTAAGATTGTCTGCCAGGTAGCGGGCCCTTTTGAAAATATGTCGAGCAAATCCGAGCGCGGCAAGACTGATGAAGGTGCAGCTGATCGAATACAGGGCTGCCAGAGCGGTGTTCATGATCCATGGCGGCATACCTGCAAAGAAAGTCCCCGGTAATAGCATCACAAGGTGCGCCGCAAAGGCTGAACTTCCCAGAACAATCCAAAGCGGCCAGTGCTTCAGATAATCATGTGAGAAAGATCTTTCCAGTTCTCCTGCACCGAGAGAAACGCCCATTAGAAACCAGGAAAAATAAAACAGGAGCTTCCATGCCTGCGCATTCATCGGCCCTGCCAGAACAATCCATTGTTCTGGTGGTACAAACATGCGAATGGGAATGGTGGTCAACAGACTCACTGCCAGGAAAACAATCACCAGATTTCGGGCAGATGAAGCAGTCCAGGAAATTCTCTTCATCAGGTTCGGAATAATCTGACAGGCAAAAGCGACGACCATGCAGAAGGCAAGCAAAAGCCAGAGGTACCAGGCCGGCCCGCCGGTCCAGACACCCACAGTGAAAAAGTCCCGCAAAAAACCACCCTGCCTGGCCATATCACTTGAGAGGCAGGATGGATAATAAGCCAGGGGGCTAAGCAGTGTGACGGCTATAACATAAGGAATTCCGAGGCGTTTTCCGCGGTCGGTCAAAAAAAGGCCGGTACCTTTCCGCACGATCGACGGCGCGACAAACAGTCCGGAGATCAAAAACATCAGAGCGTGAAAAACATGTCATTCCAGGAAACAAGCAGGTCAAGTGGCATCCAGCGTACAGAATCAACAACCGGTGCCGTGGATCGCATGTAATGCCCGGGATCATATCGACTGAAGGTTGTGTAGGCCAGAGCGGCGTGATGAGCGACAACCAATACGGTAACACTGCTCCGCAGATAGTCAATCGCAATATCGCGCTTCAAAAGTTTTTCTCCGGTTTTGAACATTAAGGTTCGGACTGAGACCAGCAATCGCTCCATTCAGAAGGAGACTTTCCTTCCGACTTGCAGGTGGCAACGCAGTTTTCATATTCAGCGGCACACAATCGTCTGTCTGCAGTGATGTTATAACAGGCCGGCTGTTTTCCGGTGCAGCAGCTGATGCAGTTCTTCACTCTTTCATCGAGTTCATCTTCCTGTGCAATAGAGATGTCTGCAAAAGAGATGATTAAAAGGCACAGAGCCATAAAAAAACATGATGTTAATAACATTTTAATTAAGTATTTCATATATTTGCCTCGACTAACTAAAGTATTGCTTCAAGTCATGACTATACCAGAACAAAGCCGACTTATACGGTGCCATGTGTCAATCGTTTTCCGTCTTTGATTCCAGGTCGGATCAACAGGTTTTCAACCTACGAAAGCACCACCTATTTCTTTAAATTCATACCATAACGATGGCCGCATGTAAATCGTCATTGAAATATGATTTGACATTATTTAATAAGCCAAATATAAGGTCAAATACAGTGTACCGAGTATATGGTCTTTTATAAATAAGGTACAGAAAAAGTTGAATTAAAAACATTTGAAGGGCTAATATGACCATCATGCTATTTCGAAGGTTGGTGGTCTTTTCGTTTCTGTCATATGAAAATTCGACTTTATGGTAAATCATTAAAAAGGAGGACACTCATTATGGCAGAAGGAAAAGTAAAATGGTTCAACGAAAGCAAAGGCTTCGGGTTTATCGAGAAGAGCGATGGCGGTGACGTTTTTGTCCATTTCAGTGCCATTCAAGCCGCTGGCTTCAAGACGTTAACCGAGGGCCAGTCTGTGAGCTTTGATGTTGTTCAGGGCGCAAAAGGTCCGGCGGCAGAAAACGTAAGACCCATATAAATCAACCATCTCGCAGCAAGCTGCGGAAAATTAAAGCTTGTCCCGAGCAAGCGGAATTCAAATTTAGGTAAATCAGAAAGAGGCGCTCTGTGAAGATATGTTGTCCTGGAGCGCCTCTCTATTTTCAGCATATTTTTTACGTTATCCGAAAAGTTAAAATGGGAGTTTGAAATGGGGAAGCCGATGAATGGCAGTGGAACGCAGGCCAAAGAGAGAGCAAGACAGCAGAAGCAGAGAGATAAGGAATTAAAACGCATGTTGACCCGCCAGAAGAAGACCTTTGCTAAGATGCCTGCTCCAAATGCACGTTTAGATAATACTGAAACGTTATTGGCCGGGGCTGTTATTCAAAGTGCGGACTGAGATGAGCATCTTTCTGTTTAGGCCATTCAATCGGGATCGGGTTTACTGTCTGCATCCATAAATACGCTACAAAAGCTGTTTTTAGAAAACAGGAAAAGGAGTGATATCATGGGAGACAAAGGCGGCAAGAAAGATAAAGAAAAAGGACAGAAGCAAAACGCCGAAAGACAGAAACAAAAGTCACAAGACAAGCAGAATAAGCAACCCAAAAGAAAACCTTGACGGAAGCGACGAGATGTTTGATCGCCTTATGGATGGAACACATCTTTTGAGATGCGCCATTTAATGGGCGCTGCGGAATTGGATGGATAGGCCTCCTGATCAAGACAGAAGTTATGATAATGTTCCGCAATCCATTCTCTCATCCTGATGTCATATAAACCCCGTAAGTCCTTGCTCTGTTCGAGATAACTATCAATGACTTCCTCCTTGATGACTATTTCGATCTTTCTGGAACGCCTGCTCTGCTTGTGCAGATCTGTTTCGAGATTCCAGTCTATTTGAATTATATGATCGCCGCCGGAAATACCCGACTGAAACCAGGCGTTGTCCGGAAAAAACGGTTTGATCATCCGCAGCCAGTAATCGAGCAAATCTTCAGTCATGGGTGATGATTTTCATTTTCTTTGACCACCCGCTCTTATCCGTCCTAACATTTCTGCAGGCGGCATTATACTGGAGCGTGAAAGCAACCTTTCCCTGGTACTGTTCGTCCTCCTGAGTGCGGTATCCCGTTATGGTGCCTCCAAAAAAGGATGGTTCCTGCTGCTTCTTGTGAAAATAAATTTCACTGCCAACCAGTTCTTTGGCCTTGCTTTCATCGACGGTCCACCAACCACTCTCCCATCTGCTATCGGGCAACTTTACAAAATTATTCAGCGGTTCAATCATGTGTATATGCATCTTATTTCCTCCATTTTCTTAAAAAACATTCTATACATAGGTTTATTGTAGTGGATAAATTCTTGACATAACTGAATTATCTTGAAGTCTGTGAAGCACGGACAATACGCACATCAGGAAGGAGTCTACCACGCCTTGTTTCTATCTTACAGCAAAAGTCAGATATGTCACGATATATTTAATGCCTGCTGGTTATTTGCGTTACACATACCCTGCAAGGATTCTGGAAACATTAGAAAAACGTGGCGCGTTTTTGACGTTACCAAATGGATAATAAACGGGTTAGATGGTAAAAACATTAATAATATTGAAGGGAAATGGTCGGGGCGGCAGGATTTGAACCTGCGACATCTTGCTCCCAAAGCAAGCGCGCTACCAAGCTGCGCTACGCCCCGATTATGTTATGTTTTTAAAGAACCCAGATAATCTTTGAGCTTTGCAAATGCCTGCCCCCGGTGGCTGACCTTGTTTTTTATTTCCGGCGGCAATTGAGCTG
>JAGFXG010000340.1 GCA_017860985.1 Deltaproteobacteria bacterium | reverse complement strand
ATTCAGCCCGTCTATGGAAATGAAATATTCTGAATTTTTCTTATTAAGTTCTGTTAATCTGTTCTTAATCAGTTCAAAATTTCTTTCAATAAATTTATGCTTTGACTCATGGATCCAGCCATCAGGCTCCTTCCAGAAGTAAATTTCATGATAGGAGTATTCAATAAGCCTGTCTATGGACAGATTCTCAAGGAGGTTTGAAAACAGCCATTCCTGAAATTCTTTTTTATAGTCGACAAACGAGTAATATCTGCCATCAACGCCGAGAAAATTTTGTCGACGAACATCCTTTGAAGGTTCGGATGCAATGTTTATTGAGAAGAAGTCCAGAGGTGATTCAGAATCGAAGTTCCTGATGATGATTTTGTTGCGGGTGTCAATAAGAACCGTTTCGCCGTCAACCCAGGTGAAGTGATTGCATCCGTAAGGTCCGTTGGCATCTAAAGATTTTTTCTTTGCACCCTTTAATGCCGAGATGAATCCGTTTCTGACACTGGTTAAATCATTATATACTGGCGGTATGGCAATTTTGCCTTCGCCGTTTAAAAGGCCGGCTTTGTCCGTTTTTCTGTCCCTGAACCTGATAAATCCTTCACTCTCACAATCCGGACTGTTGTCCAATAAATAAAGGTTTCCCCTTTGAGCTATTTTCCCGGCCTTTGTAAGATAGTAGAATTCATTTTTGCCGTTCTTTTCTGCCATGACGGCAATGATTTTGTCGAATTTTTTAGCTGTTGTGAAACCTGAATATTTGGGTTTGATTCTTATTCTGCCGTGTTGGTCTTTGAATCCGACGAGTCCAGTATCTTCATTTAGAAATGCTGTCCAGGAATGATCTGCTTGTGCGTATATCGGGCACGCAAATAAGAGAAAAGTGAATATTAAGATGATTTGCTTTTTTATTCTCATAAGAACAAAAAGAATCAGAGGTGAATGTACCGGGTTGACTCTCTGCTGTATGGAGCAGTGTTCAGGCAGAATCATTTGCAGTGCCGGACGGTACCTTCCTGGTTTTGAACCACTTCCTGCTCAGATCTTTTACAAGATTCAGGCCCTCCGGACCTGCCATCCATATTCCAAGGCCCAGCATATTCCAGGAAAGTATGTAAATGCCCAAAGCCACGCCCGCACCGAGCGCGGGATGCCTCGTCTTCAATCCAATGGCAGCGGCAAGGGCACTGCCCCCGTAACCAATCGGCGTGTTGACAATTAACAGGAACACACCGATCTTGAACCGTAGACTGCGCTTAGGCTTCACCGTTTCATTTCTGTCTGCCGGTGTTTTGTCTGTCATTTGTGTTTTTCCCTGTTCGTGAAAGCTGTGCTCCATTGCTGCGAAGGTCTTTAAAAACGCACGTCCTGTAAAATATCCAATGTTTAGAAGGAGCTTATATTTGTGTCAAGATATCTGCCATTTAGATAAAACATATGAAAACGCCGTTTGTATGTCAATATCTTAATTAACATCATTGTTGGAAATATTGCAGTGGTCGTCTTAAGGTAGTTGACATGAAGCTTTCCACAAGAACACGTTATGGCGTAAGACTGATGGTGGCATTAGCTCAAAATTATGGCAAAGGCCCTGTATTCCTTAAAGATATTGCCAGAGGAGAAAATATTTCCGAAAAATATCTGAGTTTGATCATAATACCTTTGCGGGCAGTTAATTTAGTGAATTCCGTCCGAGGCGCTCGCGGTGGATATAACCTGCCAAAAGAGCCTTCACAAATTACTTTAAAAGAGATTGTAGATGTTTTAGAAGGAGATTGCTCTCTTGTGGATTGTGTTCACAATCCTTCCTCTTGCTCACGCGTCCCTATTTGCGCCAGTCATGACATCTGGGAGATTATCGGCAATAAGATTTCGGAGATATTAAGTTCGATTACCCTGGATATGCTTGTAAAAATGAATCAGGAAAAAGCCGGCAACATAATGATGCAGGATATTTGAAAAATGTCAGGAGAATACAGAGCCATTGATTACTATAAAGGCATCATGAAGGGCAACTGCCGAAAAGAACTTGTGGATAAGATCAATCGTTTGAAAAAAGAGAAAAATGCCGTGATCCTGGCGCACAATTATCAACTACCCGAAGTGCAGGATATTGCGGATTACGTGGGCGATTCTCTGGGCTTGAGCATTCAAGCGTCAAAAACCAATGCAGATATCATCGTATTCTGCGGCGTCTATTTCATGGCAGAAACGGCGAAGATCCTTTCACCGGAAAAAATGGTCCTCATCCCGGACAGGAAGGCGGGCTGCCCTATGGCGGATATGATTACCGCCGATGAGCTCCGGGAACTGAAGGTGCAGCATCCAAAGGCGAAAGTGCTGTGCTATGTGAATACAACTGCCGAGGTGAAAGCCGAGTGTGATGTTTGCTGTACGTCAGGGAATGCTGAGAGAATTGTCCAGGAGGCTTTCCGGACAGATGACGAGATTATATTTGTTCCCGATCAGTACCTTGCCCATTACATATCAACCAGAGCCGGCCGCGATTTCATTTTATGGAAAGGATATTGTCCCACACATGTGAAGATGCTGCCGGAAGATATTGCCTTACAAAGGACACTCCATAAGGATGCGGAAGTCATCGTACATCCGGAATGTCCCGCGGGTATTACATCTATAGCCGATAAGGTTTTATCTACCGAAGGGATGTGCAATTATATCAAAGCATCGGAAGCCAGGGAATTTATTATCGGGACGGAAATAGGCATTATTCACCGGTTACAGAAGGAAAACCCCGGAAAGTTATTTTATCCCTTATCGGAACGGGCGACATGTCCAAACATGAAACGGACAACACTGGAAAAAATCTTATGGTCTCTGGAGGAATTGGGGTTCGAAGTTACCGTGCCCCCCGACATTATGAATAAAGCAAGAACCTGCCTGCAAAGGATGATAGATTACAAAGCATAAATAATACTGCGAAGCTTAAGGAGATGTTGTATAATGAGCAAAATAGATGAAAAATTAAAAATAGAAACGCTGGCCCTGCATGGCGGCCAGGAAGCGGACCCGACAACAGGATCGCGTGCCGTCCCCATTTATCAGACAACTTCTTACCAGTTCAAAGATACCGAACACGCGGCCAATCTTTTTGGCTTGAAAGAATTCGGCAATATTTATACCAGGCTGATGAACCCGACGACCGATGTCTTTGAAAAAAGAATGGCCCTTCTCGACGGTGGAGTCGGAGCACTGGCGGTAGCGAGTGGCCAGTCGGCCATCACTCTGGCGCTTCTCAATATCGCCCGGGCCGGCGATGAAATTATTTCGGCGGAACGATCAGGTTTGTTAAATCGAACGACCTGGATGCAATACAGAAATCAATGACGCCAAAAACAAAAGCGATTTACGCCGAGTCCATTGGAAACCCGAAACTGGATGTTGCCGATCTGGAAGGCATTGCCAGCATTGCCCATAAAAACGGCATCCCTTTTATTTTGGATAATACTGTTTCGCCCTACTTGCTTCGCCCCATTGATTTCGGGGTGGATATTGTTGTCTATTCGGCCACCAAATTTATCGGCGGACACGGGACATCCCTGGGTGGGGTGATTGTTGATTCGGGGAAATTTGACTGGACAAACGGCAAGTTCCCGCTGATTGCCGACCCTGATCCCAGCTATCACGGAATTAATTTTGTGGAAGCCCTGAAGCCCATGGGTAATATCGCTTACATCACCAAGGCTCGTGTCTGTCTCCTTCGTGATGTTGGACCGGCACTCTCTCCATTTAATTCGTTTCTGTTCCTGCAGGGATTGGAAACAATCCATTTGAGGATGGCCCGTCATGCTGAAAATGCTCTCGCCGTGGCTGAATACCTTGAGAAACATTCGAAAGTCGGTTGGGTCAACTATCCGGGGCTTAAATCCAGTGCGGAGCAGCCGCGGGTAAAAAAATATCTGCCGAAAGGCGCGGGAGCGATTATCGGATTTGGAATTAAAGGCGGCGCAGAAGCGGGTAAGAAATTCATTGAATCCCTTGAACTCATCTCGCATTTGGCAAATGTAGGCGACGCGAAAACGCTGGCGATCCACCCGGCAACCACGACACACCAGCAACTTTCCGCGGAGGAACAGCTGGCCACAGGCGTAACGCCGG
>JAGFXG010000133.1 GCA_017860985.1 Deltaproteobacteria bacterium | reverse complement strand
GAAAGCGTTGATGGATTGGCCGATAGGCTTTTCTGTCAGCCCGGTGTTTTCCAGAAAAAACGGATTGCAGTCCAGAATCACTCCCTGCCGATCGAGAAGAATTATCGCCAGCCTGCCGCAGGTCATGAGGTAGTCGGCAATGACGTTCGCGTTTTCGGCAAGCAGGGTGCTGAGATCGGAGATATAGCCGGATTCTCTCACCATTCCTGAACCTGCCGGATTGCGTTTTGCGGTGTGTCTGCCCAGGCATCTGCGCCGATTTGCTCCCACAGATGCGGAGCTGTGTTGAAAGCCGCGCCGCCCACCATGATTTTGACGGAATTCAGTTCGGGAATGGCCCTGATAGAGGAAATGCTCTCGGAAACTTTGTCAATGGAAAAAGGCATGGTCAGAGAAATGGCGACAAATCGCGGCCGGGTTTTCCGGATCAGGCCGATCAACGCCTCGGCGGGTGTATTGGCGCCCAGAAAAAGAACATCCCATCCATCCGCTTCCAGCATATCGGCCAGCAGTCTCGCCCCCAGTTCATGATATTCGTTGGGCGCTGAAGTGACGATGGCCTTCCCTCTGGCAGTCAGGGAGAAGGGAAGTTTTTCATAAAGGGCGGCAAGAATTCTTCCGACGAGTGATGTGGCCAGGTGTTCTTCAGCCGTGCTGATCTTGTCGTCTTCCCAGAGCCGGCCGATTTCATACATGACAGGTTTGATGAGGCCCATATAGAGGGCTTCCTGTCCGTTTTCCATCGCAAGGACCGATTCGGCGATTTTCAAACCGCCTGCATAATCAGCCGCCAGAAGGAACGCCCCGAATTTTCGGCGCTCATCGGTTAGTTCCGGATATGCAAGGGGTTCTTCAGGAGACAAGGCGGAAAGATCGATCAAGGTACGGTGGTGTTGAAGCATCCAGTCATAAACTGTAATGATTTCAGCGGCCGCTTCGGACGGCAGGTATTTTTTCACTGCCTCTTTCCATGCTTCAAGTTCTGCGGGGAAGTAATCAAATGAAAAACCATGCGCCCGGTAAGATCGGTAAACCCAGGGCAAGGTTTTGGCCAGCATGTCAAAACTTTGGAATTTAAAAACAGTGGAGAGAAAATATATATGGTTACGGTGGTTGTTGTACATCATGCTCAACGGATTTCCGCCGATGAGTGAGGAGATGTGAGGATGCTCGGCCATGCGCGTATTGACCTCGTCGAGCATCACATCTCTTGCTTTAACATAAGAGGCGGCTGCCTCGGTGCCGATGCGCAGGGTCTTCTGTGCTTCCATTAAGAATTGCTCTGAATTCATATTTCCTCCTTGATGGGAAACATTAAAAACATACGGTGAATCTGCAAAGAACGACGCCTGCTTGATCAGGATGCTTTATTATTTCTTCCGCTATTTACCTCATTTTCATTATCTGTTATTAATCTCCACCGCTTTTCCCGGCAACATTTCATAATAAAATCATACGTCGTTCTGAAAAGATTGCAAGAATAAAATAGCGGATGATGCACAGTGGATCGTGCTCTTTAATGAAGCGGACATAACATCAAAATTCCACCAAATTCCAGGGACATAACGCTTAATTATCTTGACCAATGAAATGAAATGCCTTAGACGTTCTTCATGCTTGGAATATCGCGAACCGTTACCGTTGATTATCCACGTCAGATTACTCAGCGCGGTGTTAGATCTATGGATATCTTTTATTACAATAGGGAAAGCCCGGACCCAGAAAAAAAACAAAAAGGCTGAATTAAGTGTTATGTCCCCTAAAACTTCCAAAATCCTCAAAACTAGGAAAGTCCGTCTGGACTCACTGCTTGTGGAGCGCGGCATTACCCCAACCGTGGAAAAAGCCCGGGCCCTGATCATGTCCGGAGCGGTAAGTGTCGATGGCATGCGTGTGGATAAGGCCGGTGCGCAGGTCTTGCCGGACGCGCAGCTTTCCGTTAAAGGAGAAGACCATCCTTTTGTCAGCCGCGGCGGCCTGAAATTAAAAGGCGCGCTGGAATACTTCGCGTTTGATGTGACGGGACATGTTGTGCTGGATGTCGGGGCGTCCACGGGTGGTTTCACGGATTGCCTGCTGCAGGCAGGGGCGCGGAAAGTGTTTGCCGTTGACGTCGGCTATGGCCAGCTGGCGTGGAAACTGCGGGCGGACCCGCGCGTGGTTGTCATTGAACGCACCAATATCCGCCACTACGACGGCACACATCTGGATGAAAAGCCAACGCTGACCGTTATTGACGTTTCTTTTATTTCGCTTAAAACCGTTATGCCAGCTGTGCTGCCCCTCGTCGCTTCTGAAGCGAGCATCCTGGCCTTGATCAAACCGCAGTTTGAAGCAAAGCGGGAAGAGGTCGGCAAAAACGGCGTGGTGGAGGACTCGACGGTTCATGAACGTGTCCTGGAGGAGATCCGTATATTTTGCCGCTCAAAGGGTCTGGATGTGGAAGGGACGTGTGAGTCCTCCCTGATTGGACCGGCAGGCAATAAGGAATTTTTTATATTGGCACGGAAAACGAACTGAATGGAAATCAAGCTTGCCAAAACAGCCGGGTTTTGCATGGGGGTGCGCCGGGCGGTGGATACAGTTCTGGATGTTGCCCAGCACGAAACAACCAGGAAAATATATACGTATGGTCCGCTGATCCACAATCCGCAAACGATTGAACTGCTGAAAAAACGGGGAATTACCGCCATCAGCAGTTTGGATGAAATCAAAGATTGCCAAAATGCCATTCTGATCATCCGGGCGCACGGGATTGCACCTGACGAAAGAAAAAAAATAAAAGAAAGCGGCGTCAGAATCATTGACGCCACCTGTCCGAAAGTCGGCTATGTGCAGGCTATCATCAAGAAACACACGGCGATGAACTACACGGTCATTATTGCAGGGGATCGTGAACATCCCGAAGTGGACGGCCTGTGGGGCTACACACAAAACAGGGGGATTATCGTTTCGACCCTGGAGGACGCGGAAAAACTACCTTCCATGGACAAGGTGTGCATCGTGGCCCAAACAACCCAGGATGCGGCTCACTACGGCCGAATTGTTCAGAAAATCAAAGAAAAAAATCCGCAGGTTGTTGTTTTCAATACAATATGTTCATCCACGGAAAGAAGGCAGGAGGAAATCATAGCCCTGGCCAGGGAAATGGACGCTTTATTTGTCGTCGGTGGTAAAAACAGCGCCAATACCTGTCGCCTGGTTGCCCTGGCTCAAAAGCAGAATTTGCCGGCTTTTCATATTGAAACCGCGGAAGAAATAAGAAAGGTTGATCTTGCCGTTTACAGGAGTGTCGGCGTTTCTGCCGGGGCATCCACGCCCAACTGGATTATCGATCAAGTTATGGACTGCATTGCGGAAAATCAAGTCAGTCCTCATCCGGGATTGGCAAAGGTCCTTAAATTCTGGATCTGGGCTGTCAGGACGGATTTTTATTCCGCCCTGGGTGCCGGTTGTCTTGCCTGGGCGTGTATGATGCTGCAACCAATTCCCGTTCGTTTTTCCTCCATTGTCATTGCTTCCCTGTTTGTTTATGCCATGCATGTGCTGAACCGACTAATGAGCAGCAAGCATTCGGGATTAATCGGTTCTTTCCGTGAAAAATCTTACCTGCGGCACAAAAATAAATACTTTCTAGCGGCCATGGTTTCCCTTGTCATTGCCCTTCTCCTCTCACTTTTTGACAGCATGCTGTCTTTCTGGGTTTTGTTTTTTATGTCGCTGGCCGGCGGGTTGTACAATATGAAAATTCTTCCGGACGGTTGGCGATTTCAGAGGTTGAAGGACATCCCCGGATCAAAAAACTTATCCACAGCGCTTGCATGGGGAATGGTGACGGCTGTCCTGCCGGCCTTGAACGACAGCCTGAATTTCAGCGCCAAAATGGCGGTTGCTTTTATTTTTACATTCGGCCTGGTTTTTATTCGATCAGCCATGTCGGATATCATGGATATTCAAAGCGACAAACTCCTTGGCCGGGAAACCATCCCCGTCGTCATGGGTAAGGAAAAAACGCAGACCCTGCTGAAAATTATTTTATTGATATTATTGTGTATATTGTTAGTTTCCCACTGGGCGGGATGGAGTTCAACCGTAAGTTTCTTCCTGATCATACCGTTATTATATATATGGATTTGTTTCGGACTTTGTGATAGAAGGTCGGGGCTTTCGGGAGCCGCCATTGAAGGGCTCTTGGAAACTATTTATATCATTGCTGGTTTTGCTGTTTTCTGCTGGATGGTTCTCGGCTGAATTTATGCCGCAAAGCAGATGAAAGGAGTGAACATTGAAAATGGAGAAATTCGGTATCCGGCTTGCCCTTATAATTTCTGTCCTGCTGGTTGTCGCTTGCGGCGGATTACGTTTTTCCCAACTGGATTCGGAAGCAATAGACTACCACCCCCGAAAGGTCGCTGTATTTCCGGTCTCTGTCGGCTCCTATGAAGAAGCCCGTAATCCTCTTGAACAGATCGTCCCCGCTGAACTTAAGGCAAAGAAATGGTTCAGTGACGTCATTGATACGGCAAGCTTAAGCAGCCAGATGCAGTCCAATGATGAACTGCGTCAGGCCGTTGCGGACTACATATCCAAACTGAATACGCTGAATTATTCAGATCCTGTGCTAAGCGAAAAAATCGCTCAGCTGATTGGGGCGGATGCTTTTTTATTCGTTACGGTTGAGGATTGGCGTTATACGGTTGAAAAAGAAAAAAATTATGCTAAAGCAAGCATTGGATTTAAGTTGATTGATCCGGTAACCGGAAAAATCATGTGGAGAGCGGCCCATAATAAAACAGAAAGATATGTGCTGGTCAAACCCGATATGTCAAGAATTGCGCGTTCGGTCATCGTTGATTTAATTAATAAAATGCCACATTGATGTTGTAAGGGGCAGATTGAAAACAAAGAATTGAAAATGGAGGCATTATGAAAGAACAGGTACAAAAGGCGATAGACAAGATTCGTCCGGGTCTGCAGGCGGACGGA
>JAGFXG010000132.1 GCA_017860985.1 Deltaproteobacteria bacterium | reverse complement strand
GGATACCTCCGGTGTGACGTTTGCCCCCCGCCTGACCAGGGCAACAGGCAATATCAACTGGCAGGAAAGTGCCGTCCATATTGTTAATCTCATCCGCGGTTTGTGCCCTTCCCCGGCGGCACATACTTTTTGGGAGGGACAATTGCTTAAAATTTATACGGCAGTCGCCCAACCGGGCCCGACGGATCAGGCCCCCGGCATCATCGGCGCCGCGGTTGCCGACGGCTTGCCTGTTGCAGCCTCTGACGGCCGTGTCATTTTAAAAGACATTCAGCTTGCCGGAAAGAAAAGAATGCTAATAAACGACTTTCTGCGCGGATATCGGCCGGCACCAGGCAGTCTTTTAGGCTCAGCAGGTTTAAAATGAATGAAAACAAAAACATTCCCTGATTTTCACCTTCGTTTTTTCAATGAAACAGATCGGCTTTCCAGGAGGCCCGCCTGATGCGTCATACAGTTTTCAATACACCGGTTTTGAAGCATATCATGCTGGGTATATCCCTGTTTTTCATAAAAATACTGGGGTGGAAAAAAGCGGGGCGGCTTCCTGATGAAAAAAAATTTGTTGTAATCGTTGCACCGCATACATCAAACTGGGACGTGTTTTATGGTGCGATCCTCGCTTTTGCCTTCAGGCTGGATCCCTGCTTCATCGCCAAAAAAGAATTGTTCCGAATGCCTTTTGGACCGCTGATGAAATTGCTGGGGGGCATGCCCGTTAATCGAGACTCGAAAAGCCATACCGTCGAACAAATAACAAACCTCTTCCATAAAAACGAAAACCTTATTCTAGGCATTGCTCCCGAGGGTACCCGTCACAAAACAACGGGATGGAAGTCAGGATTTTACCATATTGCGGCAGGGGCTCACGTCCCTATTGTGTTGGCTTTCATCGATTATTCAACCAAAACAGGCGGAGCAGGTCCGTTGATCTATCCCAGCGGCGATCTCGAACGGGACATGCAGAAGATCGGCGCCTTTTACAGCAACGTTAAAGGGAAATATCCGGACAAAGCGAGTCCGGTTGTCATTCGTCCAAAATCATGAAAAAAACAATACGCCGCCATGCTGTCGATATTTTAAATTCGGTTTCGCAAAGTGAGGCCTTTGCCGGGAATTTGATTGATGCTCATCTGGATGAGCAGAATCTGTCCGGCACGGCAGACGGACGACTGCTCACGCATCTGGTTTACGGCGTTTTACGCATGCAGGGCCACCTGGACTGGATTATTTCGCATCTCTATCGCGGAGATTATGCCGGGATGGATGAAAATGTTAAAAACATTCTGCGCACCGGGCTGTATCAGCTTAGATTCAGCGAACGTCTGCCGGATTTCGCTGCCGTGAATGAGGCAGTCAAAATCGCGAAAGAAACCACTCCGGCTGCAGCCGGATTAACAAACGCCATATTAAGAAGCTATCTGCGCAATCCGGATAAAATTTCCTTTCCCCCTTTTGATCAAAACCCGGCCCTGCACATTGCCACATTTCACTCTCATCCCTTATGGCTGGTAAATTTATGGCTGACTATCTACGGGAAAGAAGAGACACTGGCTCTTTGCCGGGCTAATAATGAGTTACCGCCGCTGACCATACGCGTCAACACCCTGAAAATCTCCAGAAACGATCTGCTGGAAAAGCTCAGAACCGAAAAGTTCAGTTGCCTAAAAACCCGGTTTTCACCCGACGGCATCAACCTGTCCGATACGCCCACGCCCATCCAAAAAACGATTTTCTTTAAAGAGGGTCTTTTGCGGCTTCAGGACGAGGCGGCGCAGCTGGTTTCCTGCCTGGTCGGTCTCCGAAACGGTGAACATGTTTTAGACGCCTGTTCGGGAACGGGCGGCAAAACCACGCACCTGGCCGCCATGATGAATAATTGCGGACGGATTACGGCTCTGGATCGCGATCATGAGAAAATAAAACAATTGAGAAAAGAAGTTGCAAGAATGAGTGTTTCGATCATTGAGCCTGTGCAGGCCGATCTGAAACACCGGCTGCCTTCTGAATTTCTCGAGAGATTTGATCATGTGCTGGTGGACGCGCCCTGTTCGGGAACCGGAACGCTTCGACGCAATCCGGAGATCAAGTGGCGGCTTACGGCTTCCGGCCTTGATGAATTTCCGAAAAGCCAGCAATCCATATTGCACAATGCTTCGGATGCCGTTAAAAAGGGCGGCCACCTGATTTATTGCACCTGCTCTTTGCTCTCTTGTGAAAACGAAGAAGTGATCCGGCACTTTTTGACGGATCATCCTCATTTTACCGTCTTGAATCCTTCAACGGCCTTTTCGGGAATCCTGATGGATAACAGAGGGTTTTTAAGGACTTATCCACACCGCCATTCGATGGATGGTTTCTTCTGCGCCCTTTTAAAACGCAGGATTTAAATTGACGAATCCAGCAAAATAGTGCTAGTGGTCATTCCATATTTTTTGAGGAGCGGTCATGTTTGTTAAACAAATGCAGGTAGGCCAGATGGCTGTTTTCGCTTATCTCGTCGGGGATTCCATCACCGGCGACGCGCTCATCATCGACCCGGCCGACAATGTCAACGATCTTCTCTCCATTGCCGCAAACCATGATTTACGGATCAATTATATTGTGAACACGCATGGTCACGTGGATCATATTGGCGGCAATGCCGACATGAAAAAACTGACCGGCGCAAAAATCATCGTGCATGAGGCCGACGCCGTGATGCTTACCGCCACACCGCAAGCCATGCTTCGCATGTTCGGCGCGAAGCAATCGCCTCCTCCCGATCTTCTGGTTCAGGACGGCCAGATCATTTCCGTGGGGAACGTTGAACTGAAAGTCATCCACACCCCCGGCCATTCTCCCGGGGGGATTTGCCTTTACACACCCGGTTATGTCTTCACCGGCGACACTCTTTTTGTGGAAGCGGTGGGCCGCACGGATTTACCGGGAGGATCCTGGCAGACCCTATACAACGCCATTCAGAACAGGCTTTTCACGCTGCCTGATGAGACTAGGGTTATGCCGGGTCATAATTACGGAAGAACGCCCACGTCCACCATCGGTCATGAAAAAAAACACAACCCTTCCATTCGATAAAGGAGCATAAGAACATGACAAAAAGTATTTTCCACACGGAATTCCCTAAATTAAAACTGATCAAGCGTGGAAAAGTGCGTGACCTTTACGCCGTAAAGGATGCTCTTCTGCTGGTAGCCACCGACCGGATTTCCGCATTCGACGTCATTATGTCTGATCCTATTCCGGGCAAAGGTATCATACTGAACCAGATGTCCGTCTTCTGGTTTAAACAGATGAAAGATATTATCGACAACCACATCATTTCCACAGAAGCCTCTGATTTTCCCAAGGAGTGTGCACCCTACCTGGCGAATTTGAAAGGCCGCAGCATGCTGGTTAAAAATGCGACACCGCTGCCCGTGGAATGCATTGCAAGGGGATATCTCTCCGGTTCCGGCTGGAACGAATACCGCCGCTGTCAGTCTGTTTCCGGGATCAAACTGCCTGAAGGACTTAAAGAATCATGCAAACTGCCTCAACCTCTTTTCACGCCGACCACCAAGGCACCCCAGGGTGATCACGACGCGCCGATCACTCATACCGAAATGGAAGATATCATTGGCGCCGATCTCACCGCCAGGATCATGAAAACAACCCTCGCCATCTATGAACGAGCTGCATCCATTGCTTTAAAAGCCGGTATTATTATCGCCGACACAAAAATGGAATTCGGCCTGATCGGTGATGAGCTTATTCTGATTGATGAGTTACTGACACCTGATTCCTCTCGATTCTGGCCGGCTGATGATTACGAAGAGGGCCGGTCACAAAAAAGTTACGACAAACAGTTTCTTCGTGATTATCTGCTCTCCATCCACTGGAACCAGAAGCCTCCCGCGCCTGAATTGCCGCAGGACATTATCGAAAAAACCAGAGCAAAATATGAGGAGGCTTTCAATCGACTGGTAAAATAATACTTCTCTTCCATTGACAGAAGCCAAACCGTTGTTACATTACGCCGTGTTTGTCCGCACGGCGTCATTTTTTTGAGGAGGAACTCCTTGAGCATAAGGAAACTGCCGGATTACCGACTAAAACAAAAAACATTATATATAGATAAAACACCCGCCGCAACACTGATCCATTACGGCGATCTGCTTTTAGAGGCGGGATCCCTTTCCGATGCCCTGGAGTTTTACGCCAGGGCCGGACATCAGACCGGACTGAAAAAAATAAAAGAAATTGCATCTGAAAACGGCGACACGTTTCTTTTTCAGGGTGCGGCCAGAGCTCTCGGCATTGAACTTCGGCCCGCTGACTGGGAAGACATTGCCCGCAGGGCTGTGGAACTCAAGAAATTCTCCTTTGCCAAAAAGGCTCTGGAAAAAACCAATAACGCGGAATTGCTAAACGCGCTTACCACAAAGATAAAATCGGAGGAATTAAAACAAAGCGCATGACCAAAAGGGATTATTACGAAATTCTGGGCGTTTCCA
Source organism: Deltaproteobacteria bacterium (assembly GCA_017860985.1). GTDB lineage: Bacteria > Desulfobacterota > Syntrophia > Syntrophales > Smithellaceae > UBA8904. Next base: position 516 of record JAGFXG010000132.1, on the reverse strand, counting down.
AATCAGTTTCCGACGAAGAACTGAAGAAAAATTACAGGAAAATCGCCATGCAATGCCATCCTGATAAAAATCCGGGAGATAAAAAGGCGGAAGAACGATTCAAGGAAGCCGCCGAAGCCTATGAAGTGTTAAGTGACCGGCAAAAAAGGGAAATATACGACCACTACGGCCATGCCGGTCTGAGCAACACCGGTTTTCAGGGCTTCAGCGGTTTTGACGATGTCTTCTCCAATTTTGGAGATATTTTTGAAGATGTCTTTGGCTTTGGCCACACACGCAGACGCGGCAGAACGAGGCAGGCAGGCAGGGCCGGTGCTGATTTACGCTATGATTTAAAAATATCTTTCATCGATGCAGCATTCGGGATAACCAAAACCATTGAACTGGAGAAGCTACATACCTGCCATGCCTGCCAGGGAACAGGGGCTGCGGCCGGCACCTCGCCCACAACCTGCCCGACCTGTCAGGGCAGAGGTCAGGTGCTTCAGTCGAGCGGTTTTTTCACCATCAGCTCCA
>JAGFXG010000131.1 GCA_017860985.1 Deltaproteobacteria bacterium | reverse complement strand
ATTTGATAGTTGGAACAATCGTCTTCATTTTAGTTATCCAGGGAGCGATAAGAATACTAAAATTGGGGAAATGATAAATACAGGAAGGCCTGGCTACGGCATTTTATAAGCATAATGGAGATTTTACGGTTAAAATTAAGTAGTGCGCCAAATAGAATCTCGTATGGGCGGACGATCAGACAGGTAAAAACATATAACCCGTCGAACGCAGCCGATTGCTGCGCTCGAGCTGATTTTTTCGGTCAGTTCTCCAAAAAAGGATCAGATGACTATGAATGAAAGAGAAAATGCAAATATTTTACGAGCGGTGTTTGATGCGCTGCCATCACTTGTCTTTGTGGTCGACCAGGATGTGAGGATTCAAGAGTATAATGCAGCAGCCTCCGATCTATTGATGGTTGAGAGGATGACTGTCATCAAACAGCGAGCAGGCGATATTCTTCATTGTGTGCATTCGCGTGACGTACCTGATGGTTGTGGTAGATCTCCATTCTGTAAAACCTGTATAATAAGAAATTCCGTCACGGAAGCCTTTCACGGGAATCGGGTTGTGCGACGCCGTGCAAGAATAGAGCTTCTCCAAGGCGCAACCAAGAAAGAGATTTACGCACTGATCACCGCTTCTCCCTTTTCTTTCCAGGACAGGCCACTTGCGTTGCTGGTGATTGAGGACATCAGTGAGATAGCTGAGCTTTATCGCATGATACCTATTTGTTCTGTCTGCAAAAAAGTACGAGACGATAAGGAATCCTGGATGTTGGTCGAAGCTTATTTCAAGAATAATTGGGGCGTCGACTTCTCACATGGACTTTGCCCAGACTGCTATAAGATCGAGAGTGATAAGCTGAAAGCATACATCAAAACAGAACAAGCAAAGCCACCGGACCCGCGTTCCTCGGACCGGTGATCGTCGTTATGTTTCAAGAAAATATTACGGATGCCGGATTTTGGAAATATATTATGGTTCCGGCACCGGATGATATTCTTATTGAATTGTCTGAAGTCGATAAAAACCAGATTCCGCCTGAATATCAAAATTATTTTGAATAGCAATATCCATATGCAAAGCAAACCGATCTGTCGATCGGCTTTCAGTCGCCTGTGATCAGCGTGTTTGCACGGCCGATTTTGGGAATGATGAAAAGAGTGTGGAAGTTACATGAGCGACATGTTTTCAGCTTCCCGCATGAGTTCGTCACGGAATTTGGGATGGGCAATGCTGATCAGGGCAAGCGCGCGTTCCCTCGTTGATTTTCCCTTCAGGTTGACGATGCCGTATTCCGTCGCGATATAATGCACATCGTTGCGAGGTGTTGTGACCATGGTCCCTGCCGGGAACTGGCTGACGATCCGCGACACTTCTTCATTTTTGGCCGTGGAGTATAAAACAAGGATAGATTTGCCATCCGGCGAGTCGTAAGCTCCCCGTACGAAATCGAGCTGACCCCCTGTTCCGCTGTATTGACGTCCCTCCAGGAATTCCGCGTTGCATTGTCCCAGCAGATCAACCTGCAGGATGGCATTGATGGCCGTCATCCGGTGATTCTGTGCAATGACACCGGGGTGCATGACGTAGGAACTGGGATAATTTTCAAAACTTTTATTTTTATTCATAAATTCAAAAGTCTTTTTGCCACCGTAAGCGAGAGAAAAAATATGCTTGCCCGTATGCACATTTTTATGCCGTCCGGTAATCACTCCTTTTTCGATCAGGTCCACCATGCCGGGGCAGAGAAGTTCCGTGTGGATGCCCAGGTCTTTGTGCCCTTCCAGGCAGGAGGCCAGCGCGTTGGGAAGGGTGCCGATGCCCAGTTGAATCACCGCCCTGTCCGGAACATAGTCGGCAATGATCTTCCCGATCACCTGATCCAGCGGATTCGGCTCCATCGGCAGGATTTCCGGCAACGGGACCGTGTTCTCCACAATCATCGAAATATTGGATATATGGATCAGCGCTTCACCGTAAACAAAAGGCATATTTTCGTTCACTTCAACGATCAAGCTCTTGCACAGCCCCGCCATGACGGACATGTAGCCGTTGCACGGTCCAAAACTGAAGTAGCCCTCTTCATTCATCGGGGAAACGGTTACAATCGCGACATTGACGTCCATGGTTTCCATGACGATTTTCGGTATCTGATGCAGATAGACGGGGATAAACTGGGTCAGTCCAACCTGCACCATGTTTCTGGATGATTCACTGACGAACCAGGTGTAGGAATCGACAATATCCGATATATCCGGACTGCCCAGCGTTCGGGCAAAATGCTTTTGGGCGTTGAATGTATAAACTTTGATCCGGTTTAGATCGCCTGCCCTTGCGCGCTGGGCAATAGCGTCCAGCATGCCCGGCGGCTCCGCGATGGTGACACCATGAACTAGCGTGTCTCCGTCCCGGACGGCTGCCGCGGCATTTTCGCAGGTGGTCAGTTTTGCCCTGTATTCATCATCGTATCTGTTCATCACAGAGGTCTCCTTTTCAAGGCCGTGTTATGCTATCGTGTGAAACCGGTTCTTTCAAGTGAAATCGTCGAGTCGGGCAGCCTCCGGGTCCTGAATCATTTTTTCTCAGTTTGCCGAAATGGTTGATAAAATATTGCATATGAGGTATCGATAGAATCAAAATATCCACCATAAAAAATAACCTGTGGATGAATCAATATGCCGGAACCGGATGCATTGAGCAAAAAAACCTCACGGAAAATTTCCACCCAGTATCTTCTTCTGCTCATCCCTGCCATTGCCCTGCTTTTCATCATTTTCGGGATTGTCGCGTATTATCTGGGCAAACCGGAAGCCATGAAAGCCAACCGTGAGCTATCCGAGATCATCGCCAGAAAAACCAATCAGGCCCTGATCAGGTGGCTGGAGGAGCAGATTCGAACAGCCCAGACGATTGCCCGGGATCCCCGAATTATTGATGCCTGCGCCGCCCCGTTGGATGAACAAAAGCGGGCGGCCGCACAGAAATTCCTCTCGGAGATGCATGCCCTCTACCCGTATTATGAAAACATTCCCCTCGCCCTCAAGCTTGCTGACGGTCAGACGGTGTCCATCGATGTCCATGGAGTTAAAAAGAACATTGGAAACGGGAATTTTTTTATTGATACAGTGGGCGGCAAAACCATCGGAAAATGCAGTCCCGATTTCAGCTATATCCGTAATGTTTTCTCTGGGAAGCCCTATTTCATCAGTGAGGTCTATCCCAGCATCCTGCGGGGAAATCCCATCTTTGTCGTTGCTGTGCCCGTTGTGCACAATGATCAGATCATCGGTGCGGCAATCGTTGCTCCGAGAATGGATTATTTCACGGAGTTTTTTGTTGAGAAATCCGTGATCGGCATGACCGGTTATCTGTCGATGATTGATCACGACGGCATGATCATTTCGCATCCCCAAAAAAATTTAATTCTGAATCCGAAGGGTCGGGACATGGTAAAATCGGTCATGGATCGTATCGCTACCGGAGAAACCTATTTCTTGTCCGACTTTGCAGGTACTTTGAAAGTTTATTATGTGGAGAAACTGACCACCGCGCAGCTGAACATGGAAGACAGCTGGTATATCATCTTTTGCCGGTCGTATGATGAAGTGCTTTCCGGGATCTATGCCTTTCTGGCCAAAACGTTTATCGGCATGCTTATGGTTGCCATTGCGGTATCGCTGCTGGTTTATCTGCTTACAAGGCACTTTATCACCATACCCATGAGTAGACTTACCGGGGCGGCAAACGACGTAGCCGAAGGCAACCTCCTTGTTCAGATCGATACCCGCGGCAGCTTGAACGAAGTGGGTGTTTTGAGCCGGTCCATTAATCATATGACCCAGAACATCCGTGAACAAACGATAAAAATCAGGGAAGCCGTCGATACCCTGCGTGAAACTGCGACAGTCATCGTATCCGCGTCAGGCCAGCAGGAAGAAGCCATGAAAAGCCTTGAGGGCAATGTAGCGCAGGTCGGCACTGCCTCGCAGCAGATTTCGGCCACTTCGCATGAGCTGGCGAGGACCATGAATGGCGTCAAGAAAGCTGCCTCAGAAGCCTCCAGTCTTGCCAAGGAAGGTCAGGCGAGCCTCGCGGGTTTGCAGGGAGCCATGCAAACTCTGTCTGACGGAACGGGCAGCATTTCTGACAAGCTTGCCCTGATGCGCGAGAAAGCCGGCAGTATCGACACGATTATTGCAACGATTACGAAGATTTCCGACCAGACCAATCTCCTGTCTCTGAATGCTGCCATCGAGGCGGAAAAAGCCGGTGAGTATGGAAGAGGTTTTTCCGTGGTTGCCCGGGAAATCGGGCGGCTGGCCAATGAAACGGCAATCGCGACCCTGGATATTTCGGACATCATCAACGAAATGCAGACATCCGTTATGGACGGTGTGAAGGAAATGAATCATTTCCGGGAAGGGGTCACCCATGGTGTGCGGTCCGCGGAGGATGCCACGATGCAGCTGTCGCAGGTGATTGCCAGGGTAGCGTACCTTAGCCCGGAATTTGACAAGGTAAACGAAGGCATGCATTTCCAGTCGCTCGGTTCCAAGCAGATCAGCGATTCCATGGCGGAACTGAATTTGAGCGCCGCGCAGCTGGCCGGATCACTTTCTCAGTTCAAAGCGGTGACAGACCAGCTGAATGCTGCCGCCAGCCGGCTCAGTGATACGGTTGCCCGGTTCAGGGCATGAAGATAATCTAGTCATGCAAACGGTAGTTGAATGAAGCAATGATGTGAAGGCGGGACAGATCGTATTGCGAAGGCAGCGGCTGAAAGGGAGCGGCTGCCTGAACAACTCCCAGGGTTCCGGAATCCAGATGCACCGATCCTGATGATGTGATAACCATCGTTTGTGCCAGCGTTCCGTCCGAGTCAATGGATATTTTAATCACCACTTCTCCTTCTTCGCTGTTTTCGAATGCCCCCGCTGGATACTGCCACAGACTCATAATCTTTTTTTTCAGTCCCGCCAGATAAGCCGCGTATTTGGCATCGGAGGAACCGATATGCACGGTTTCTTCCCGTGTACCCTG
>JAGFXG010000130.1 GCA_017860985.1 Deltaproteobacteria bacterium | reverse complement strand
TTTTTGTTGACAGTCCCCGGGTGATTTCCCCGTAAAAGACTATTATTAGAACAGGAAATGGTTGGTTCTGTTTCCTGCAATCGAAGCTGTACAACAGCCTGTATGATAATTGAAAAGGATCAGGGTGGTAAATTGTATTTCTCGGATGAAACACAGAAAACATCTCATCAGCTTACCGAAAAATGGCAGGATGAGGTTCAAAAGGCGCTTAAAAGCAATCCCGATCGGAAAGGCCGTTTTTCAACCGTTTCCGATCTGGACATAAAACGGCTTTATACCCCTGAAGACATAAAGAATATGAATTTTGCCCGCGACATCGGCGTGCCGGGTGAATTTCCCTACCTTCGCGGCAACCAGGCCACCGGCTACCGGGGACAATACTGGACATTCCGAATGTTTTCCGGCATGGGCAGCGCCCGGGACACCAACGCGCGCTGGCATATGCTTTTACGCGAGGGCCAGACAGGGCTCAGCACAGCATTCGATTTCCCGACACTCATGGGATACGACAGTGATTCACCCAAAGCCCTCGGTGAGGTTGGCAAGTGTGGTGTGGCCATTGACACGCTTGAGGATTTTCTGGATTTGATTGACGGCATTCCGCTGGATCAGGTTACCACATCCATGACCATCAACCCGCCGGCTACCGTCCTTTGGGCGATGTATTGCGCAGCCGCTGAGATCAAAGGCGTACCGCTCAACAAAATCGGCGGCACAATTCAGAATGACATGCTCAAGGAATTCATCGCACAAAAGACATTCATGTGTCCGCCGGAACCATCCGTCAAGCTCATCAGCGACACCGTTGAATTCGGAACACAATACGTTCCGCGCTGGAACACTATCAGTATCAGCGGTTATCATATCCGCGAGGCAGGCTCAACGGCTGTCCAGGAGCTGGCCTTTACATTGAGAGACGGAATAGAGTACGTCGAAGACGTCATCCGCCGCAAGAAAATGAACGTGGATGACTTCGCCCCGCGCCTGTCTTTCTTTTTCAACTCACACATCGATTTTTTTGAAGAAATCTGCAAACTCCGCGCCGCCCGCCGCATCTGGGCAAAGGTGATGCGCGACCGATTCGGCGCGAAGAATCCCCGTTCGATGTGGATGCGTTTCCACACGCAGACTGCGGGATGTTCGCTCACCGCGCAGCAGCCATACAACAATATCGTCCGAACCACCGTAGAAGCTCTGGCTGCCGTTCTGGGTGGAACACAGTCACTCCATACCAACTCGCTGGATGAAGTTCTCTGCCTGCCGTCCGAGCAGGCCGTGGAAATCGCTCTGCGCACGCAGCAGATCCTGGCCGAGGAAACCGGCGTGGCCAACACCATCGATCCGCTGGCCGGTTCCTACTTTATTGAATCGCTGACCAATGAAATGGAAGAAAAGGCCATGGAATACATTGAAAAAATCGACGCTATGGGAGGCATGGTGGCAGCCATTGAAAGGGGATTCCCGCAAATGGAAATTGCCGAAGCGGCTTACCGGTTTCAAAGGCAGATCGATGCCAATGAAAAAATCATGGTGGGTGTAAACAAGTACACCACCAACGCGCAGCACGAGATTCCGCTGGTGGAAATCGACGAACAGGTGGGAGAAGAACAGATCAAAAGGCTTCGGGATATCAGGCGTAAACGGAACAACCATGCCGTGAAAAAATCGCTTGACGATATCCGAGCCGCCTGTAAAACCGGCGCAAATGTAATGCCGTCCTGTATTGAAGCCGTCAAGAATCTGGCAACCCAGCAGGAGGTATGCGACGTTTACCGTGAAGTTTACGGGGAGTACAGGGACCCCGGCCTGTATTAATAAAAGGAACCCGCTGTATAATGCGTCGGTCTTTGTTGGCAAAATGCGGACAAAGGCAGCCCGGCCTGAAGAGATGTTTTGAAGGAGATATTATGTCGGAAAGAAAAATTCGAATCATGGTGGCCAAACCCGGTCTGGACGGTCATGACCGGGGTGCAAGGATCCTGGCGCGCTGCTTTCGCGACGCCGGTTTTGAAGTCATCTATACCGGCTGCCATCAAACCCCAGAGCAGATAGCCGCCACGGCCATCCAGGAGGACGTTGACCTAGTGGGCTTAAGCTGTCTTTCGGGTGCGCATCGTGTTTTATTTCCGCGTGTTGTGCAGCTCCTGCGTGAAAAAAACGCTTCCGACATCACTGTCATCGGCGGAGGAATTATCCCCGAGCAGGATTTTCAAATGTTATATGACGCAGGCCTCAAGGCTATCTTTACCCCCGGCGCATCACTCGATTCCATTGTGGACTGGGTTCGCACCAACATTCACGTCAGAGACTAGCAAGAACCCAGACAATACTAAATCATGGATATAACAAAAAAAATATGCGCGGGTGATGTCCGCAGTGCCTCCAGACTGATCCGGGACCTGGAAGACAAAAAGCCGCAGGCCCGCCCGAGGATCAAAAAGCTTTTTCCATACACGGGCAAATCCTTTATCATTGGCATCACGGGCTCGCCCGGCGCGGGTAAAAGCACGCTGACCAACGCGCTCATCGGTGAATTCCGCAAGCACCGGAAAACCGTCGGCGTCCTTGCTGTGGACCCGACCAGTCCCTTTTCCGGAGGCGCGATCCTGGGCGACCGCGTCCGCATGCTCGGACACGCTGAAGATGAAGATGTGTTCATCCGTTCACTTGCCACGCGCGGCGCGTTAGGCGGACTATCACTGGCCGTAGGCGACGCGATCCACGTCATGGAAGCCATGGGCAAGGATGTCATCATTGTCGAAACCGTCGGCATCGGCCAGCAGGAGCTTGATATCATGCATCACGCTCACAGTGTCGTCGTCGTCCTGGTGCCCGGCATGGGAGACGAAATCCAGGCCATGAAAGCCGGAATCATGGAAATCGCCGATGTATTCGCCGTCAATAAAGCAGACCGGCCCGGCGCAGAGCAACTCCAGACCGAACTGACTTCTCTGCTAAACGCCTCGCCGCTGCCATCCGGCGTATGGCGTCCGCCTATCGTGAGTATCGGCAATCTTTATGAACCGGAACGCTTTGCCGAAAAAACGGTGGAGCTTATGCAAGCCATATCCGATCATCACGAACACCTGTTAATCAGCGGTCAGCTTTCCGAACGCATGGAACGCAAAGCGCTGATGGAAATTACCGAAGCGATCAGAGCTGCCCTTCTGGAACCGGTGATGGGCAAGCTCATTGCCAGCGGCGAATTGAAACGAATCGCCCAAAGGATAAAGAATCGTAAAGCGGACCCCTATACCGAAGCGGAAGCCATCGCGCACCGGTTTCTCAAGCCAGGAGACCATCCATGAAATCCACAGCCAAAATAAATACAGCGGCGAAAAAACCGGCCAAGAAAAAGACGGCACCTTCCGTAAAACCTTTAACCGGTAAGGCACGCGGTCTGGTCATCGTCATTACCGGCAACGGCAAGGGCAAGACCACCTCCGCTTTCGGACAGGCAATGCGTGCTGTCGGACAGGGGTATAAGGTTTTTATTATACAATTCATGAAAGGCCGCAGCTACGGTGAGTGCGTGGCCGCCGAGAAATATCTGCCTCGCCTGACCGTCCGTCGCTGCGGTCTGGACAGTTTCGTCATGCGCGACAACCCCGCCCCTGCGGATATCGAATTGGCCCGGCAGGGTTTTGATCTGGCTAAAAAAGTCATCGCATCCGGAAAATACGATATGGTTATTCTCGATGAAATCAACGTGGCGGTCGACTTCAAACTGATACCCCTGCAGGACGTCATCGATTTGATCGAGAACAAGCCGCCGCATATGGATCTGATTCTGACAGGCCGTTATGCGGCAAAAAAAATCGTCAGCCTGGCTGACACGGTGAGCGAGGTCAGGGAAATCAAACACCACTATGCCGCCGGCATCAAAGACCGGGCGGGCATTGAGTATTAGTTTTGGGGGAGAAAGATTATGTTTTCGTGGTTTACCAGTCCTGAAGCCTGGATTGCCCTCGGGACGCTGACGGCGCTCGAGATTGTCCTGGGCATTGACAACATCATTTTTATTTCCATACTGGTCAGTCGGCTTCCCGCAAAAAAAAGAACTCTTGCACGCAACCTGGGGTTAATGCTGGCCATGCTGACCCGTCTGATGCTGCTTTTTTCCATTGTCTGGGTAGCCAATCTGACACAGTCCCTGTTTTTCGTTCTGGGCCAGGATATTTCCGGACGGGATATCATTCTCATCGGAGGAGGATTGTTTCTGCTCGCCAAGGCAACTCATGAAATTCACAGCAGCCTCGAAGGAATCGAGGAAGAAAAACCAAAGCTGAACACCGTGAAAATGGCGCCTGTGCTCTTTCAAATTGCCGTTCTTGACATTGTTTTTTCTCTGGATTCCGTCATCACGGCCGTGGGACTGGCCCAGCACATTTCCATTATGGCCATCGCGATTGTCATGGCCGTATGCGTCATGCTGTTTGCCGCCAGACCGATATCCAACTTTGTGGATGCACACCCCACCATCAAAATACTGGCCCTGTCTTTCCTGATTTTAGTGGGTGTGACACTGATCGTGGAAGGGTTCGACGTGCATGTGCCTAAAGGCTACATCTACTTTGCCATGGCGTTTTCCGTGGGGGTTGAAATGCTCAACATTCGCATGCGCAATAAACAGGTCAAACCGGTCCAGCTCAGGAAAGATATCATTTCCTGAGAAACAGCATCTGTTCCTGCTCAGTCCCGGGTTACGAGAATTGCTTGTCTTGAACCATTGCGGCCTGAGTCTCCTGGAATATCAGCCTGCGGAGCCTCCTCCTTGTCGCCGCGTTATCATTTAACTGTGAATTGGTATCAGAACACCATTTTATTTAGGCGGCATGCGCAGCGCGCCGTCCAGCCGGATACAGCAGCCATTGAACATCGGGTTTTCAATCATGTGCAGAACCGTCTTTGCAAACTCCACGGGCCTGCCCAGCCGCTTCGGGAAAGGCACTCCCTGGGCCATGCTTTCTTTAACGGCAGGCGGCATCCCTGCCATCAGGGGCGTTTCAAAAAGTCCCGGAGCGATCGTCACCAC
>JAGFXG010000129.1 GCA_017860985.1 Deltaproteobacteria bacterium | reverse complement strand
AAATCGAAATGTTGTTGGAAATTGCCGATGATCTGCCGGATATCGAGGCGGATGAGCTAAAGGTAAAAGAGATAATGTACAACCTGCTTTCCAATGCAGTAAAATTTACGCCCGATGGTGGTAAAATCGGTATACGGGCTTTGAAGGCAGATTCCGAGATAGAAATACAGGTCTGGGACACAGGGGTTGGTATCGCACCGGAAAATATGGAGAAAATATTTGAAGGGTTTTTCCGTGTTGATACCCCGTATTCCCGGGTAACCGAGGGGACCGGACTGGGCTTACCGCTTTCCAGAAAACTGGTGGAGCTGCATGGTGGGAAGCTTTCCGCTGAATCAGCGGGCCTGAATCGCGGCACTTTGATCCGGTTTACATTGCCTGTAGCAACCCATAAGGTGGTGTGAAATGAGAAAGAAAGCACTGGTTGTCGATGACAATGGAAATAGTCTGATGCTGGAAAAAGATCTTTTGGCGGTCGCCGGTTTTGAAGTATTTGAAGCTGATAATGCTACCGAAGGAATGGCCATTGCCCGGAGAGAAAAACCGGATGTTATCATTATGGATATGCGGCTTCCGGATATGCGTGGTTCTGAAGCCGCCAGGCTACTGCGTCTGTACCAAGAGACTTGCGATATTCCCATTGTTTTTGTAACGGCTTCGGTTATGGCAGGGGGCATCGAGGAGGTAAAAACAATAAAATACAGCGGATTTATAGGAAAGCCGATCAATACGCGCACTTTTGCGCAAGAAGTCAGTCAATTTATAAAGTGAGTTTTCCATAAGGTTGAAAGTTTAAATTCAAAAGGGTAGAGAATGAAAGACAATCCGGTTATCTTGATTGTTGATGATCAACCACAGAACATTGATCTTCTCGAAGCTTATCTTACCCCCCAGAATTATGAAATTGTCGCGGCAGCAAGCGGTGAGGAAGCTCTGAAAAAGCTTTCCGGCAATCTAATCGATCTGATTCTGTTGGACGTCATGATGCCCGGCATGGACGGTTTTGAAGTTATTCGCAGGGTCCGGCGGGATAATACCCAACGACTTCTTCCGATCATCCTGGTTACCACATTGCGTGAAACGGAAGATCGGGTAAAGGGAATTGAAGCCGGCTGCGATGATTTTATTTCAAAACCTGTTGATAAAATGGAGCTTCTAGCCCGGGTTCGGTCCCTTCTCAAGGTCAAGGCCTACAATGACTTGTTGAGTAATTATCAAAAAGAACTCGAGGCTGAGGTAGACAAAAGGACCGAGGAATTAAAGCATGCCCTGGAGAAGATAAAAGCAGCATCGCTGGACACCATTTACCGGCTGTCTATGGCCGCTGAGTTCAGGGACGAGGACACCGGCGCACATATCAAACGCGTTAGCCTTTGTTGTGCCGTCATTGCCCGCCGCATTGGACTTCCCGAAAGTGATATTGAAAATATTCTCTATGCAGCACCTATGCATGATTTGGGCAAAATAGGGATACCCGACCTGATCTTGTTGAAACCAGCCAAGCTTAACCCGCAGGAGTGGGAAATTATGAAGCAGCATACGGTAATCGGCGCCCGAATCCTCAATGGTTCGGACGCCGAATTTATCCGGCTGGGCGAAACAATAGCTCTGTCCCATCATGAAAAATGGGATGGAAGTGGATATCCAGGAGGGCTGAAGGGCAAGCAGATACCCATCACCGGCCGCATCACGGCAATTGTAGATGTATTTGATGCACTGACCTCCAAACGGCCTTATAAAGAAGCATTCTCTGTGGAAAAGTCGCTGAACCTGATCAGAGAGGGGAAGGGAAGCCACTTTGATCCGGATATAGTGGATGCTTTCTTTGCTCTTCAGGACGATATACAGATGATCATGAAGCAATATGATGACGATAATACCGGACTGAATGCTCTGCTGCAGCAATTCAACGGTGAAGAATTTTATGAAAAGTCAAAGGACTTTATCAATGCTTCTGATTTTCGCTAGAGGATACAGGAGATAGAGGGTAGCGGGCAGAAGATTTTGCATTCTGTGTTCTATATTCTGTCTTCTGGATTCTGCCTTCCACATCCTCCCACCAAATACGGAGGTTCCACCAAATACTGAGGGCAAGTTTATCACTTTATACGTTTCGGTCGTACCCCGCCATTAATCTAAACACTTGTTTTTAATTAATTAATTTAACTTGCTTATTCAATTTTGCTTGTTGGCAGACTCCTTGCTTTTACATAATCATTGACGCTCTGTGCGGCAAACTATGCAGCAAGTAAACACCGTGGCGAAAGGAACCCATTATGTCCAAGCTCATGACTCCACCCAAATCGGATTTCGACGCTGTGTTTTTGGGGTGGCAGAGTACAATACTGAATGAAATTTCTCCCCTTTTCAATATTACAGCCTCCGGACATCCCCTGCATAACTCAACAGTGGGAGAGAGCACTTTACGCAGGTTGCACATGCGGGTTCCACGAACACCCTCTCCCTATCCTGATACACCGCAGGCTCCGTGGCAGAAACTGGGAATCGAACTGAATCATCCCAGGAACGCAAGAGAAGCGATAGAAATGGCCGGGTTGAATTACACCGTCGTGAAGAAGCCACTGGGCATGAAAACAGGGCTGAATCATGAGGCCTATGCAACCATGCGCACGGATACCGGTGATATTCTGGGTGTCGTAGGTGAGAGTTACGAACTTGTTCAGAACATTGATGCTTTCGCGTTTTTCGACACGGTGATTGCTGAAGATGAAGCAACCTATGAAACAGCAGGCGTTTTAGGCAAAGGCGAAGGTATGTGGATTCTAGCAAAGCTTCCGGGATTCATAAAGGTTCACGGCAACGATATCGTCAACAAATATCTTCTGCTCACGAACAGCCATGACGGCGGTTCGCAGGTTCAAGTGAGGCTTACGCCCATCCGTGTCGTCTGCAATAACACGTTGACAGCCGCCTTGCAGGGAGATGGTGATATTGCGGTCAGTTATTCATCAGACCCGGCAAGTTATTTGGAACAGGCATTCACCATCCTCGGATTGTCCAATTCCTTATACGCGCAACTCGACACTATGTTCAACGCTATGGCCACCAGGAAAATCACACAGGATCAATTGCGGAACTATGTGCAGGCGCTGATTCCGGATAACGAAGAGGCAGAAAATACGGCAAGAACCGAAAAAATCCGCACAAGCGTTCTTCAGCTGCATGACTCGGGCCATGGCTCAAGTCTGGCGAAAGGAACTGCCTGGGGAGCGTTCAACAGTGTAGCCGAATACACAGATCACCTGATGTCGGATGAAGATCCAACCACGCAATTGAATTCCATCTGGTTTGGCCGCGGAGAACAATTAAAAGAAAAGGCGTTCCATTTAGCAGAGCGAATGCTTATGTAGACTGAATCTGTGAGCTTAGAGATTAACGTCTGCCGGGCATTGTATCTGATGTACAGCAATTCCAGGGAGTCGGCGTAAGGAAATTTTCATTATGAAAAAAGAATTGACCATCATCGGGATCATCCCCCAATACCCGAGGCATTCACAGAGCAACATCTATGCGAAAATCAAAATGCCGCCCGTGGGAATTTTGTCGGTCATGAGCCAGATTGTTCATTCTCCCCAGTGCAGGAACGTTTACGCAATAGATGAAAATAATTACGGCGGGCCGCTCACTGACCAGGGCATGCCCGATCATTCTTTTTTACAGGCCAGGCAGCCCGTACACCTGGCGCTTTTCTACGGCGGCATGAGTAATTCGATTCCCCGGCTATTCACGCTGGCGCGGCAATATCAGGGCTTTGGCGCCATTACCATTGCCGGCGGCAGTCATGTCGACGCCCTGCCCGAAGAAGCACTTCAATCCGGCATTGACATTGTCGTTCACGGTGAAGGTGAAGAGACCATCGCAGAATTGCTGGCAGTCCTGGCGGCTGACAACGGCGGTGTTGCCATGAACCGACCTGGTTTGGCTGCCGTTTCAGGGATCAGCTTTCTTGACGAAAACGGCGTCTATGTTTTTACCGGCAGGCGTCAGCCGATCTGCAATTTGAATGATTTAGCCGATGCGGATCTGACGCTGGTTAAATTTTTAAAGAAAAGATGGAGCGCAATCCCTATCAACCGGGGGCGCGGCTGCAATTTCAACTGCGAATTCTGTGTCGTGAACAAGCAATATGGAAAGTATAAATCCGCATCCGTCGAGACGGCTATGCGGCAGTTAATTAAATATTCCGATCTGGGATACAATTGTTTTTTCTTTACCGATGATAATTTTGCCCAGAATCCCGACGAAGCCATTTTGCTTTGCAACGCGATTAGTGACTATAAACGAAAATTCAAAAAAAAGATCGAGATGATCGTTCAGGTACGAACGGAAGCAGCGGACAACGGCGCATTAATTGAAGCCATGCACCGGGCCGGTGTGACTACGCTGGCCATCGGGTACGAAAGCCCGCTGGACGAAGAATTGAAAGCGATGCGCAAAGGCGTGACGGTGGAAAAGCTGATCGCGCGTTCCAGAAAGCTGTCGGACGTATTTTATCTGCACGGTATGTTTATTTTCGGCTATCCCTCCAATATACGCTCGAGAACCATCACCGGCATTACGATCCATCAGCGCGTCGAAGCGTTTAAAACGTTTATAAAAAAAGCAAGGATTGACACGATCCAGCTCCTCAATGCCGTTCCTCTGCCCGGTTCCGAACTGAGAGCGAGATTGGCGCGTGAGGGCCGTCTCCTGCCTTTATCAATGGTCGGATGGGATAAATACGACGGCCTGTTCCTTTGTTACGATCCACGACCGGACGGGCTCGATCCCGATGAACTGCAAAACATTCCCAAACTGCTGATGAAAAAAAAGTATCTCGGAGGATTTCTCAGCCGGAAATTAAATTACGGCAACTGGTTGAGTTGGGTTTACCTGGCAACCATTGGATTCCCCATTCAGTTTGTCGTGTTTTATTCCCGGCGTTTCGCGCGTAATTTTATAGAAAGACGAACATCGGAAAATGCGTTGCGACAAGCTCAGCCGATGCGCGATCTTTTTACTGTTCCACTGATTAATGCCTGGGGAGAT
>JAGFXG010000128.1 GCA_017860985.1 Deltaproteobacteria bacterium | reverse complement strand
GCACCTGATTCGGCCAAACCCAGAGCAATCACCCGGCCAATTCCCCTTCCGGCGCCTGTAACAATTGCCGTTTTTCCCGAAAAATCAAAAACATTCCCCATAATTTTCATCCTCCTGTCTGTTTTTATATAGATTGCAATAATACTATGAATTGCCCGTTGTTGCCTTGCAGCTTTGCGCTAATTTATAAGCTTTTAATAAATAGTTTGCAAGTGATGAAACAACCTGGATAACCCGAACATTCTGCCGGTCGTAAACACCGATTATTTCTTGACATTGACTGGACTTGTTTTTATAGTCGCCTCGTCAGTAAAGTCTTTATCAAGCAGGTTGAACCATCACCTCACCCGCAAGGAGCAAATATGGCTGCACCGTTAGTGATCGCAATGTCCCAGGGAAAAGAGATTGTCTTGCTGCCGAACATGGCCAACCGCCACGGATTGATCACCGGCGCCACGGGCACCGGAAAAACCGTGACGCTGCAAAAAATGGCCGAATCCTTCGCCTCTATCGGCGTTCCGGTCTTTATGGCTGATGTGAAGGGAGACCTCTCGGGCATCGGGGCGGCAGGCGTAGCCTCCGAAAAAATGTTAAAAAGGCTGGAATCGATCGGCATCAAAGACTTTAAACCGCGTGCCAATACAGCCGTATTCTGGGATGTATTCGGGGAAAAGGGGCACCCCGTGCGCGCCACCATATCCGACATGGGGCCGCTTCTGCTGGCGAGGCTGCTCAATCTCAACGAAACCCAGTCCGGCGTGCTGACACTGGTCTTCAAAATTGCCGACGACAACGGCATGCTTTTGCTGGACTTGAAAGACCTGAGGGCCATGATCCAGTTTGTGGGTGACAACGCCAAACAGTTCACCACTGAATACGGCAACATTTCCGCGGCATCCATCGGCGCAATTCAGCGCGGCCTTATACAACTGGACGAACAGGGGGGCGACAAATTCTTCGGGGAGCCGATGCTGGACATCACCGACCTGATGCAAACGGACGGTGAAGGACGCGGCGTTCTCAATGTCCTCGCCGCCGATAAACTTTACAACAATCCCAAACTCTACTCCACCTTCCTGCTGTGGATGCTGGCCGAACTCTTTGAGCAGCTTCCCGAAGTGGGAGATGTCGAAAAACCCAAGCTCGTCTTCTTCTTTGACGAAGCGCATCTACTGTTTAACGATGCGCCGGCCGCCCTTCTGGAAAAGATTGAACAGGTGGTGCGTCTGATTCGTTCCAAGGGCGTGGGTGTGTACTTCGTCACGCAAAATCCGCTGGACATTCCTGAAACCGTCCTGGGCCAGATGGGTAACCGTGTACAGCACGCCCTGCGGGCGTTTACGCCTCGCGATCAGAAAGCGGTCAAAACAGCGGCGGATACCATGCGGCCCAATCCCGCCTTCAACACTGTTGACGCCATCACGGAGTTGGGCGTCGGCGAAGCACTGATTTCTTTTCTGGATGAAAAAGGCCGTCCGGCTCAGGTGGAAAGATCCTTTGTCATCGCACCCTGCTCAAGACTCGGCGTGCTGAGTGAAACCGAGCGATCGGCAGCCATTAAAAGCTCGACGATCTACGGGCACTATGAAAAAACACTGGACCGAGAATCAGCTTATGAAAAACTGCGCGCTTCCGTGCAGACCGCACCGACACCCGCGCAACCGGCCGAACAGCGTGGTACGCAAAGCACGGCCACCCAAAACGGCGGATCATCGGGCGGCGGCTTCAGCGACCTTTTGTTCGGTCGCACCGGCCCCCGGGGAGGAAAAACAGAAGGTCTGGTGCAGGCCGCGGCCAAAAGCGTGGCCCGATCGATCGGTTCATCCGTCGGACGGCAAATCATCCGAGGTGTCCTGGGTTCTATTCTGGGTAAAGGCAAGTAGGAATCATTGAAATACGCGGAATCGACTTAATCAAAAGGTAATGATAACTGGATTTGTGTCGAAAAACAAAGGCGGCAGGCCTTTTTTTGAAAAGACCTTGCCCGGCAGGCATCCAGATCAATAAAGTAACCGAACTTTTCGCACCAGACATTGTTTCTGACGGTTTTTTGAACAGAAAATGGCACAACCTGTGTTGTGCCATTTTGATGCACTGATTTTTTCATAAAAAGTCTGAATTTTTCTGTTATCAATACCGTCCCCCTGAAATCAGAAAGCAAAAAACCATGCGCTCCTCATTCGGGGCAGGGATCCTGTCAGCCATGTATGATCAATTCATGTTATTTTTTTGCCGCTTTCTTTTTTGCAGCCGGTTTCTTTGACGCGGGCTTTTTTGCAGCCGGTTTCGCCTTTTTCACAGCCACTTTTTTCTTCGGCGCGGCAGCCACTTTTTTGGGCGGTTTTGTCTTTTTCACAGCCGCTTTTTTCTTCGGCGCAGCGGCGACTTTTTTTGGCGGTTTCGGACCTTTGTTTTCCATCGGTTCCTCACAGCAGATCAGCTCGGCAATCGCGCATCCGCATTCTTCATCCACAATGACAGAAAGTCCACATACTTCACAACTCAGAACATCACCCGGTCTTACTTTTGACATTTGCACTCCCTCCTCGTTGTTGATGGGTCTCAACTTCCGCCCTCTTGTTAACCATATTTATTTAATTTTAGTTCAAAATAATTTTTCTTTCAAGCATTGATTGACTTTTTCATGTATTTTTTGTGAATCGCATGAATTCAGCCGACGATATGCCTCGTCTGATGTCCGGCACAACACTGCCGCCGCGCCAAAGGACAGCTTGACTTTACCTGTTGCTTTGATATGCTTTTTTGCAGGGGAATCCTCTGCATGAATCAAAAACTGAAAACCATTTTAGGGGTTACACCCGTCAAAATCACCTTTTTTGTGATTCTGGTTGCACTTGTTCTGTTTCTGTCTGATTTTCAGTTTTTACACCTGATGGAACTCAAGACACTGGATTTACGCATGGCGTCACGCGGCCCGCTTGCCCCCGGACGCGAAACCGTTATCGTTGCCATTGACGAAAAAAGCATTTCCGAACTGGGACGCTGGCCCTGGCCGCGTGCAACAATCGCGCGGCTGGTGGATCTGCTGAAAAAGGGAGGCGCAAAAGCAGTCGGTTTCGATATGGTCTTTTCGGAACCGGATGACGGCGCAAACCTCAAAACCATCGACGCGCTGACCGCCGAAATGAAAAAGAGGGGGATCACCGATTCAAATGTTCTGAATCTGATGCAAAGGCAGAGAGCCTCAGCGGACACGGATGGCATCCTGGCCATATCCATTAAAAAAGCGGGCAATATTACCCTCGGTTATTTTTTTCATTTTACCGTCCGTGGGAACGAAAGGGAACTGGCGCATATCACAGAGCAAAGAATGGAGGAGCATGCCTCGCGAATCGAAAATTCCCGCTATTCGATGATCCGTTCCTCGTCAGGAAAACCCAATGATAGCTATCTGCCGCGTGCTTTCGCCCCGGAGACCAGCATTTCAATTCTAACTTCCGCCGCGCAAAACAGCGGCTATTTCAACACTCTGCCGGACGGTGACGGATCCAATCGATGGGCGCCGCTGGTCGTCGCTTTTGGAGAAAACTATTATTCCTCTCTGGCCGTTTCAATGGTTTGCTCCTATCTTGATTTTCCGGCTCTGTCCCTCAACCTGGAACCATACGGCGCAATGAGTGTCGACATCGGCAAAATAACAATCCCGACGAATGAGTCGGGACAGCTCCTGATTAACTATCTTGGACCGCCAAGGACCTTCCCCCATTATTCTGTAACCGATATCCTTTCCGGAAAAATTCCGCCGGATACTTTCCGCGACAAAATGGTTCTGGTGGGCGCAACAGCCGCGGGTATCTATGACTTGCGTGTAACACCGTTTTCCTCCGCCTTTCCGGGCGTAGAAATTCATGCCACAATTATTGACAACATTCTGCATGGAAACTTCCTCACGCATTCTTCTTTCACCCGCATGATTGATGTTTGCGCGATTATCGTTTTCGGTCTGGTCATGGGTCTTCTGGTTCGCCACCTTCGGCCGATATCGGGAATGGCCGCAGCCTTTTTGATGCTTGCGGCTTTTATCGCCGTCAACTATTTAGCTTTTTTCCAGTTCAGTGTCTGGCTGAATCTTGTTTATCCGCTGATAACAATGATAATGATTTATCTGGGCATTACAATCTACCACTACTTTAAAGAAGAGCGGGAAAAGAAGAAAATACGCGGCGCATTTCAGTACTATCTGACCGCCTCGGTCATCAATGAGATGCTCAAAGACCCGGGCAAGCTCAAACTCGGCGGTGACAGGAAAGACTTAACCGTTTTATTTTCAGATATCCGTCGTTTTACAACCATTTCCGAAAAAATGACGCCGGAAGAGCTGGTCATGCTGCTCAATGAATATCTCACGGCAATGACCCACCAGGTATTTTATTTCGACGGGCTGCTCGACAAGTACATGGGAGACGCAATCATGGCGGTATTCGGTGCACCCCTTGACCAGCCTGATCACGCCCGGCGGGCATGCCTCACCGCGCTGGCCATGACGCGGGAGCTGCGTCGGCTGCAGGATAAGTGGACGGCAGAGGGGCGACCCGTCTTTGACATCGGAATCGGCGTCAATTCCGGAGAAATGGTCGTCGGCAATATGGGTTCGGCAATGCGTTTTGACTATACCGTCATAGGCGACATGGTCAATCTCGGTTCGCGTCTGGAAAGCGCCAACAAGGAATACGGCACCAGCATCATCATCAGCGAGTTCACCTACAATAACGTAAAAGACATCATGTGCTGCCGTGAGCTTGACAGTGTGCGCGTCAAAGGTAAAATCAAGCCCGTCAGAATCTTTGAATTGCTGGGAGAAAAGAAGGATGAACCGGATTTTAAAAGCCTGATCGAGAACTTTGCCAGGGCTTTGACTCTGTACAGGGAGGGGAAATGGGATGATGCAATTTCCGCGTTCCAGGTTGCACTTAAAATAAAGCATGACGATTTTGCATCGACAATGTATATTGAGAGATGTAAAAATCTGAAGCAGAATCCCCCCGCGCAACCCTGGGATGGTGTGTTTGTGATGACAAAAAAATGACTTTAAGAAACGAGCAGAA
>JAGFXG010000127.1 GCA_017860985.1 Deltaproteobacteria bacterium | reverse complement strand
CAAAAAAGAAGTAAAGTAAAAAAATTGCAAAAAAAGAGTCCCGGCTTCAGGCGATTCGTTGAAGCCGGGACTCTTTTTTACACGGGAAAAAGAGTTTTTTCTTTGTTTTCCAACTGTAATAAAACAGGCACAGATCGCTTATTTTATCTACCGCTGGTGCACACCCTGTGGACCTGCTTGATATCCGTCAACCCCTGAAACGCCTTCAGAACGCCATCCTGATAAAGCGTCAACATTCCCTCTTCCATAGCGATTTTCCGAATGACGTCAATGCTCTCATGGCGTTCAATGGAACGTTTTTTGATTTCATCGGTATTGATCAGCAGTTCATGGAGGCCGATCCGGCCCCTGTACCCTGTATGGTCGCAGGCGTCGCATCCCTTGGGACGGTACAGTTTAAGATTCTTGGAATAGGGGATTTTCTGCTCCTTAAAATACTCAGGTCCGTAACTCTCTGCTATTTGATCATATTCTTCCTGGGTCGGAGTGTAGCCTTCCTTGCACTTTTCGCACAGTGTTCTCACAAGCCGCTGCGCAAGAACGCCGAGCAGGGAATCAGCAAAATTCAAGGGATCGATGCCCATATCCAGGAGACGTGAAATGGTTTCCGGGGCGCTGTTTGTGTGCAGCGTACTCAAGACCAGATGTCCCGTGAGCGACGCTTCAACACCGATTTTAGCCGTTTCCAGATCCCGCATTTCACCCACCATAATCACATCCGGATCGGCGCGGAGGAAAGCTCTCATGGCGGCGGCAAAATCAAACCCGATTTTGGAATGAACCTGCACCTGCCGCAATCCCCTCTGTGTTATTTCGACAGGGTCCTCAGCCGTCCAGATCTTTCGATCCGGTGTATTGATGTGCTTCAATACCGCATGGAGGGTTGTTGTTTTTCCTGAACCGGTCGGTCCCACACACAAAATCATTCCATAGGGCCGTTCACAAATTTTCAGGAGCTCCCGGTAATTTCTTGGCGTGATCCGCATGGCTTCCAGCGGCAATGAGTCGCCCTTGGCCAGAATGCGCATCACCACATCCTCTACCTCGCCCTGTGTCGGAATGGTCACGACACGCAGTTCGATTTCCCCCACACCCGGTTTTTTTAATTTGATCTTCCCATCCTGCGGAATTCTCTTTACGGTAATATCCATATTGGCCATGATTTTTATTCTGGAGATAATTGCTGCCCGATAGCTGTAAGGCAGAGTCTGATAAAGCACGCAATCCCCATCAATCCTGTATCGCACCAGCACGCTTTTATCGATAACGTCCGGTTCAATATGGATATCCGACGCCCGCCGGACGAACGCGTCGTTGATGATTTTGTTGACCAGCTGGATAACCGCGCTGTCAGAATCCCTTACGCTTTCTTCATCCTCGTCTTCCTGTGCTGTATCGGTGCCGTCAAGCTTCCCCAGCGGATCCGTGAACGTTGATTCTTCTACATTTTCGCGGAAAAAGAAATCGATATACTTAAGAATATCATCTTTGAGAGCCACATCGTATTTTATAGACTTGGATTTAAGCAGGTTTTCTATGGCATCACGCTTGATGATATTCTGGGGATCATCAATAATGACGTGGACATTTTTATCGCTTTTTTCAAGAGGAACCCAGATTTCCCTTGCCAGATATTCTTTTTTCAGGTTTTTCAGTAGATCACCCGGTATGGGCGTGTTCGGGTCAAATGAAATAAACCGGCATTGATAGAAAAACTCCAGAGATTGGCCGATCTCAGCTTTAGGAATTTTATATTTATTGATTAATATATTCTCAAGAGAATCATTTGACGCCTTGAATTCTTCTTTTGCCTGATTTAATTCTTCTTCTGTGATCAGTCCGTTTGAAACAAGATAGCTGAATTTTGATTTTTTCGCTCTCGGATCCACCCGCTGCTGATTGTAAAGTGCAATACCCAGCACATCCACAATTTCCTGCAGCATCACCGGTTCCTCATCTAAAAACTGTTCATCTCCACCCTTTTTATTGATAACTTCGATGGCGCCCAGAACTTCACCGCCGTAAACAATCGGCATTGCCAGAATATGCTTTACTTTTACACCGAATCTCGAATCTGTGTTTGACTCAAGCAGGAGGTCTGAGTATTTGTTGATTTGCAGATTATTGCTGAAATCGGAAATATTGATCATCCTGCCGGTATTCGTTACATAACCGGGAATGGTTTGATTACTGACTTCTGTTTTTCGTTCCTTTACCTGATCACCTGAAAGAACATACGTGTATATTTCTTTTTTGTTCTTGCTGTTTACAACATAGATATGGGCTGCTTCGACGTTGAACAACTGGAGAATCATCGGCCGGGAATCCAGAATGAGCTGTTTTACGTTTTGTGCGGCATTAATGGCATCGGTGATGTCCTGCAATCCCTGTTGCAACCTTAGGATATCCTGCAGGTCGGAAATCTCGGAATGGCTGTGCTGGCTACTCATGGCAAACCGTCCTCTGGCTATTGACAACACGTTGCAACATAAATAACCTCAATATCAGATCAACAGACCGATCAATGCAAAATGATGCCGCCTCGTGATTTTCAATCATGTTATTATCCTGAATATTACCCATCACACCCGTTCATACTGTTTTCGAAAGAGAAAGAAAACCGTCTAATTATCTTAAGTAACTTATATAACTAATTATTAAAATTAAACACACCCGAATCAATGAGTCAAGGTTATTTTTATCAGGTTATGCCTATCCAAAACAGCCAATATACCTGCAATCGACACTGCAGATCTTTGCAGAGTCACAAATCGGCCCGAAATAGGCTCGCCGTAGAGGTTTTTATAAAATGCACCGGCTGGGGATCATTTTTCACCTATTTTTCTTTTTACATTCATCACCGCTTCACAATGGCAGTGTATCTTATCCTCCAACGATGGGCAAAACCCATTGGATACCAATTCATCGAGGAGGAAAGTCATGAAAGTCATTTTAAAGCTTATCTTATTGTTTGTTGTGTTGTTTACGTTTTTACCGTCTGCCGGTCTTGCCGGTCAGGACAATGACAAAACCCTGTCGCCTTACTTTGTGGTTAAAGGAGGCGATACATCGGTTGACCGGTTCCCGCTTAAAGAAACAAAGGCCGATGTTCACATCAGCGGCATCATTGCCGATGTTATGGTGACGCAGCGATATGTCAATGAGGGCTCACGCCCGATCAACGCACGCTATGTTTTTCCCGCATCCACGCGGGCGGCAGTTTACGGGATGAAAATGAAAATCGGCGATCACATCGTCACCGCCAGAATTCAGGAACGCAAGGCCGCCCAGCGTACTTTTGAAAAGGCCAAAGAAGAAGGGAAAAGCGCCTCGCTTCTCGACCAGGAACGGCCGAATGTTTTCACCATGAACGTGGCCAACATCATGCCCGGTGACAAGGTTGAGATTGAACTGCGCTATACCGAACTTCTCATTCCGACAACCGGGGTTTACGAATTCGTCTATCCGACTGTCGTCGGACCGCGCTATTCGGATACACCGGAATCCGGCGCACCGGAATCTGATAAATGGGTGAAAAGCCCCTATCTGAGAGAAGGCAATAAACCGACATCCACTTTCAACATTGCCGTAGACATCACCGGTGGCGTCCCGGTGGAAGATATTGCCTGCAGTACACACAAAATTAAGACTGTCTGGCCGGACAGGTCGACGGCTACCGTTATTCTGGACGAGTCCGAAGCTGACGGCGGCAACAGGGATTTCATTTTGAAGTACCGCCTGACCGGCAAAAAAATCCATTCGGGTTTAATGTTGTACAGGGGAAACGACGAAAATTTCTTTTTGCTGACCGTTCAACCGCCCCGCGATGTCAAGACATCCGATATTCCCGCGCGGGAGTATATTTTTGTCGTTGACGTTTCCGGATCCATGTATGGGTTTCCCCTCGATATATCAAAGAACCTACTTAGCAATCTGATCAGCGGACTGCGCCCCACGGACCGGTTTAACATTGTTCTTTTTTCAGGTCGTTCGGTCACCATGTCTCCCGAATCCGTATCCGCAAATCAGGAAAATATTGATCAGGCAATCCGCTTAATCGACGGGCAGCATGGCAGCGGCGGAACCGAACTGTGTGCAGCGCTACAGACAGCCCTGTCGATCCCCCGAAGGGATAACGTTTCCCGTTCTGTCATTCTGGTGACGGATGGATATATTTCCGCGGAGAAGGAAGCCCTGCAGCTCATTCGCGAAAACCTCAATAGCACCAATTTCTTTTCCTTCGGCATCGGCAGCAGCGTCAATCGGTATCTGATTGAAGGCGTCGCGCATGCCGGACAAGGGGAGCCTTTTGTCGTCACCAAGCAGGAAGAAGCGGCGGCCACTGCGGAAAAATTCCGGAATTATATTGCCTCGCCGCTTTTGACGGGCATTGCTGTTTCTGTCGAAGGATTTAAGGTCTATGACGTCGAACCGGAAAAAATTCCGGATATGTTTGCCCAACGGCCGATTGCCGTCATCGGCAAATGGAGCGGCAGCCCCGAAGGTAAAATGACCATCACCGGGCAGAACGGCAAAAATAAATTTTCACAGACGTTTAATGTTGCCGATTCTGCGCCTTCAGATAAAAATTCAGCACTGAGACAGTTATGGGCAAGAAAAAAGCTGACCAACCTCTCGGACTTTAACACCCAGCATGGCGGTACGGAAAACAAGGAAGAGATTGTGAATCTCGGCATCAAATACAACCTGTTAACGGCCCATACCTCTTTCATCGCTGTCTATGAAGTCGTTCGCAACCCTGAAACCAAAAGCCAGAATGTCACCCAACCTCTGCCCCTGCCTTCCGGTGTTTCCAACTTCGCCGTGGGAGGTGGCATGCAGAATGCGCCTGAACCGGAATTTTATCTGCTGCTCATCATGGCAACTCTGATCATTATGGTTGCGGCCCTCAGAAAAATAGGCTGGTTGGTAAAAAACAGCCGTATTTAGATCCGAAGATTTTCAGCAAGGGGGAAAAATGAAAACAGTGAATCAGCTTACCGCAAGAAAAATTGCTTACTGCCTGCTGGTCCTATTCAATGCAGCAGGGCTGAAATACGCATACA
>JAGFXG010000126.1 GCA_017860985.1 Deltaproteobacteria bacterium | reverse complement strand
CCCGAATTCACTATTCGTCTGCCAGGGAGGATGTTTTCAGAAGGGATTTTACGATCAACGGCCTGCTGATGGATGCCGGTACGGGAGAGATTATTGATTACGTAAATGGCCGCGCCGATATCGCCGGGAAAATCATCCGGACCATCGGTGACCCGGCGGTCCGTTTCAGTGAAGACTATTTGAGAATGCTGCGGGCGATCCGTTTTGCGGCCAATCTCGATTTCAGCCTCGACGCCGCTACAAAAAAGGCGATTGTCGCACATGCTTCCAAAATCAAAGAAACCAGCGCGGAACGGATTCAGGAGGAGTTGAATAAAATTCTCACGCGAGGCGGGGCGCGCCGCGGTTTTGAAATGATGGCCGAGACAGGTATCCTTAAACAGATTCTCCCGGAAGTGGACAGCATGCGGGGCGTTTTGCAGCCGCCCCGGTTTCATCCGGAAGGTGATGTGTGGGAGCACACCATGATCATGATGGAGATGTTGTCTAATGAAGCCCGACAGGATGCTGAGCCGATGCTTGCGTGGGGTGTCCTTCTGCATGATGTGGGGAAGCCCGTGTCGCGCTCGGAAGATGAAAGCGGGGTTCATTTTTACGGTCACGTCAAACGGGGGGAAACCATCGCCGACGGTCTGATGCATCGGCTGCGCTTTTCCCGGATGCAGAGAGAAACCGTCCTGAACCTGATTCATCAGCACATGGTCTTCATGAATGTAAAAAAAATGCGGCAGGCGCGCCTGAAAAGGTTTCTCCGGATGAAGGATTTTGATCTGCATCTGCATCTGCACCGGCTGGATTGCCTGGCCAGCCACGGGATGCTGGACAATTATGAATTCTGCCTTGAAAAAATGCAGAGCCTGGAGCAGGAGGACCTTCATCCTACGCGTCTCCTGACGGGCGATGATCTCCTGGCCATTGGATTTGCTCCGGGAAAGCTGATCGGAGAAATTCTGCGTTCGCTGGAAGAAGAACAGCTGGAAAACAGGATCAGTGATAAAGAAGAGGCGCTGGCATTTGTGCGAGACCGGTGGACGGCATAGCACCGAATGATGACAGAGGGAGTCGATCAGCATGGGAAGAATAAAAAATATTTTTCTTGGAATGGCCATTCTGATGATGGTCGTTCTGTTGCTGCAGGCCTGCGCCAGCCGCGGAAAACAGGTGCGGCCGACGGCGCGGTTGCCAAAACGCCAGCTGGCTGTGATGGGGTACACCATTCAAGCCGGTGCGTTCGCGATCGTGGAAAATGCAGTTCGTTTGACCGAAAAGCTCAAAGATCAGAATTTGGATGCGACCTACTTTAAAGCGGGCGACGGTTTGTTTAAAGTTCGATTTGGAAATTTTGCATCAAAAGAACAGGCCCGGCGACGTGCGCAAGCGCTGCAAAAGACTGGAGTGATCGAGGAATATTATATTGTTCGGCCCGAAGAATACGCGGTTGCCAGGCGTAAACAATACGGTGATGAATATCTGCGGCAGTCATTGGTGAACAGCGCCCGGGATTTTATCGGAGTGCCTTATCTGTGGGGAGGGATCTCATCCGAAACCGGATTTGACTGCAGCGGGCTGACGATGACGGTCTACCAGTTGAACGGGCTGGATCTGCCGCGGCATTCGGCAACGCAGTATGATGCAGGCGATCCCATCGACAGAAATGATTTGCAAAAAGGCGATCTGGTCTTTTTTAAAACACGGGGACGCGGGATTGTGTCTCACGTGGGGATCTACATTGGTGACGGTCGTTTCATTCATGCACCGTCAAGAGGAAAAAATATCCGTATCGATTCTCTGTCCGATGATTATTATGCTGCTCGTTATGTTGGATCAAGAAATTATCTTTGATCTTGCAGCATCTCTGAAAGCCTCGCCAGCATTGGATCACAGAGGTTGGTGGATGGAAACTGCAGAAAATAATGGTTGTAAAATTTCCGTGCGGTGTTTTTTTCTGAAGAAATGTTTTTTTTCACTAAAATAAAAAATGAAAAAAAATGTTTTTTTTTAACAGTTTTTGTTGACCGGAGATAAAAAATAGAGTAAAATTCAAATCAAAGAAAGGTTACTGATTCCCGAAAAGAAAAAGTAAACTCAACAAAAGGAGGCTAAACCCAATGACAGCAACAGCGAAGAAAGTAGTAAAGAAGGCCGCCGCAAAAAAACCAGTGGCAAAGAAGAAAGTCGTGAAGAAGGCTGCAAAGCCCGCCGCCAAGAAGGTCGTCAAGAAGGCTGCCAAGAAGGTCGTCAAGAAGGCTGTAGCAAAAAAACCGGCGGCTAAAAAAGTTGTCAAAAAGGCAGCAGCCAAAAAGTAGCATTAATCAGCAATGTGATTTAAAGAGCAGACGGACTCAAGTCGTCTGCTCTTTAAATTTAGTCTCCAGTTATTTTGTCTTTTCACCTCAATCAGGTATTTCTTCCTTCGAATCCTTCATTGAACGTATATTGTAATCAAGAGAACCGCTTTATGAGTATCCATCGTTCGTTTAGTGCCACAGGATGATGATGGACGGTTTGTTTTTGCCCTTTCACGTTTCGCCTTGTCTATTGACAGAGAGACGAAACCATCATATAGAAACACCAACTTTGAGAGAAAAGGCAGATCACAGGCATGCTGGAATTAAAGAACCTTTATTTTACCGTGCCGGAGAGTGAAGAAAACAGCGGTGGCTCGCGCAATATCATCGACGGGATTAATTTTACTTTCGATGACGGAAAATTTTATGCGATCACCGGTCCGAATGGAAGCGGCAAAACCTCTCTGGCGAAATTAATCATGGGAATCAATCCGGTCTCAAAAGGAAGCATTATCTATGATGGAGTGGATATTTCCGCTCTGACCATTACCGAACGTGCCGGGGCAGGCATCGCATACAGTTTTCAGCAGCCCGCGCGCTTCAAAGGGATTACCTTTCGCGATCTGCTGATGATTGCCACCGGGATTGATGATGAAAATAAAATTCTGAACATTCTGAAAAGAGTGGGCATTTGTCCGCTGTCTTTTCTTGATAAAGAAGTCGACGCCAAGCTCTCAGGTGGCGAAATCAAGAAAATAGAATTAGCAACGACCATTGCCGCCAATCCCAAACTGGCCATTTATGATGAGCCCGACACGGGGATCGATTTATGGACGATCGGTCCAATGGTGAGCCTGTTGAAGAAAGAGCTTGCCGAAAGCAAGGCAACCACAATAGTGGTCAGCCACAACAGATCTTTTTTAGAAGCGGCGGATATTGTGATTATCATTAATTCAGGCAGGATCGCTTATTCCGGAAACCTGGAAGGTGCCATGCCGCTTTTGGATGACTTGAGCGTGTGTACGTATCGGGACAGCTGTGAAGGAGACAGTGATGCTGGATGCTATCGATAAAACATTGTTGAAAACGGTTGCCGATCTGGAAGAACTGCCCAAAGGCGCCTATAATATTCGAAAGAACGGCAAGCTTCTTAGCCGTCATGTGTCGGCCAATATCAATATTGAAACCAACGCCGATGAAACAGGCATCATCGTCAAAATTAAACCGGGAACAAAAAATGAATCCGTGCACATTCCTGTGATATTGAGCCAGGCTGGTCTTTATGACGTCGTCTATAACTCTTTTATCATTGGAGACGATGCCGAGGTTACGATTGTAGCCGGCTGCGGTATTCACTGTGGCACGTCTGATCCGGAAGGCCACGCAGGTATCCATGAATTCAAGGTCGGCAAGAAGGCAAAAGTGACCTATGTTGAGAAACATTATGCATCGGGTGACGGCAAGGGCAGAAGGACGCTCAATCCAACCACCAAAGTTTTTCTGGCCGAAGGCGCGCAAGCGAACATGGAATTAACTCAGATTGCCGGTGTGGATGAAGCCAACCGCGTCAATGAAGCGGTGCTGGGGCCGGACAGCCTGTTGCTGATCACGGAGAGGGTTCTGACCGACGGTGATCAAACTGCGGTATCCACAAATAACATTGTTTTGTCAGGTTCAGGGAGCCGAGCCAACATGATATCGCGGTCGGTGATGAAGGGTAATTCCAAACAGACATTCTACGCAACGATGGACGCGCAAAATAAATGTTTCGGTCACATCGAATGCGATGCCATTATTATGGATAACGGTACGAATGAAACAATGCCGTCGCTGAAAGCCGGCCATCCTGATGCAGAACTGACTCATGAAGCTTCCATCGGTAAAATAGCCAATGACCAGCTCACCAAATTGATGAGTCTCGGCCTGACCTATGATCAGGCAGTCAACCGGATCATTCAGGGGTTCCTGAAATAATCCGCAGAAACAATCATGATAAAAACGCTTTTCATTCAAGCAGGATCGTCTTGAAGGTAATTTGATAAATTACACTTGAGGTTTATCTGTATTTTTGTCAAAATAAAAATTATAGAAATGAAGCGGATGTGATGGTCGGCGAGCATCTCAAAATATAACGTATAACTACAATAAAAAGTAAAGGAGATCAACATGTCAAAAACAGAAGACGCATTAAAAGAAGCCTTTGCCGGTGAGTCACAGGCGAATCGAAAGTATCTGGCATTTGCCGCTAAAGCTGACGCGGAGGGATTTCCCCAGGCCGCCAGACTGTTTCGCGCCGCCGCGGAAGCCGAAACGGTCCATGCACACGCACATCTGAGGGCGATGAAGGGGATCCGTTCCACCCGGGAGAATCTGCAGGAAGCCGTTGCCGGTGAAACGCATGAGTTTAAAAGCATGTACCCCGGCATGATTGAGAGCGCCAAAGCCGAAGGGCACAAAGAAGCTGAAAGGTCGTTTATTTTTGCCAACGAAGTTGAAAAAATTCACGCGCGGCTCTATCAGGAAATGCTGGATTCCCTCGAGGCCGCTAATGAATCGTACAGTTACTATGTATGTCCCGTTTGCGGTTATACCGCGGAAAAAGAAGCTCCGGATACCTGCCCCGTCTGCGGAGCAAAAGGTAAAATGTTCAAAAAAGTCGATTGATGATAATCCGCTAAACTGTTCCTCCGGCACTCCGCCGGTAATAAACCGGAGCTGCCGGAGGAGCATTCAGGGCGGTTATTCAGGTCGGGGTGTCCAGACGGTTTCTTTTACATTTAAA
>JAGFXG010000125.1 GCA_017860985.1 Deltaproteobacteria bacterium | reverse complement strand
CTGGAAAATTTCCCTGTCGCTCGCCTTGTTGATATTTTTTGTCCTGACGATAGGTTTTGCGATGGGTTGGTTTTTACACAGCTTTTTGTCGTATCAAAAGGTCAAGAACGAGGTGGCAGAGATTCAGCGGGATCTGGGAACAGGCAAAAAGAAGTAGCAGTTTTTTCTCCTTGTGCCTTTCCCCTTCGGTCGCTGAGCCCGTCGAAGCGTACCTTGATCCTCGAATGTCTGGTCGCTGAGCCTGTCGAAGCGCTACCCCTGTTCTTCCATCCAGTGCTTTCCACCCAGAACCCGCGCGACCATCATGCTGGAGACATTGTCGCCTATGGCATTAACCATTGTGGCGGGCGCGTCCACCAGTGTGCCAATCATGGTGATGAGCGGAAACGCTTCGGGAGGAAAACCATACAAGGATAAAATTAAAAGCTCTCCTATGGTGCCGCCGCCGGGAATGCCGCTCACGACAACGCCGGTCAGAAGGGCGATGCCCAGAGCGGTCAGAATCGTCTCGATGCCGGTGAAGGGCATCTGAAAAATACCGAATAGAAAAGCGATTTTCAAAACAGCCGCCAGACACGATCCTTCCATGTGTATCGTCGCGCCAATGGGGATCACGACTTCGCTGATATCTTTGGGGACTCCGATTTTATCCGCTGCCTGAAGATTGACGGGGATCGTCGCCATCGAGCTGCCGGTGGCCAGCGCAGTGAGGGATGCCGGAATAATGTTGCTCCAGAATTTCCTCACGCCACAGGAAGGGTTGGCAAGAAATGCGTAAAAGGTAAAAGCGACAAAGAAATATAAAATAGCGGTTGGATAATACAGCGCCATGGCCCGGGCGTAAGAGCCCATAAGCTCCGGTCCGAAGACGCCGACCAGATAGGCAAAATAGGCGCAAAGGCCGATGGGCGCATAATACATAATAAAAGAAATCATCTTCATCATGACCACGTTTGCCGAAGCGAGAAATCCGGCAAAGGATTTTCCTTTCTCTCCCACGGCGGATGTGGCCAGGCCGACCAGAATGGAGAAGATAATCAGAGCAAGCATATTATTCTTGGATAATATATTCGGGAAATCCGGGACTGTGAGGGCCCGGACGATTTGATCACCCGCCTTGATTTGTTGAGCATCTGTTGCCGTGGGCATTGGGATGTTTACACCGGAAGCGGGAGGATAGACAATGACGGCGGTAATCATGACCACGGATGCAATGAGGCCTGTGATGACAAAGATCAGGATCATCACGGAGAGGATTTTCCCAAGGCGTTTAAGGTTAGTCATGGAAGCCACAGTGGCGGAGATGGAAAAGAAAACCAGCGGAACAATTATGGTAAAAAGAAGGTTTAAGAATATGTCGCCCAGTGGTTTGAACATGGCCGCATCTTTTTTAAAGATTATGCCCAGAAAGGCGCCGATGAGAATGGAAATGATCAAAATAATTGAAAATCCATAGGACTTCAAAAATGTCGGCATGTTATTTTTCATGATGATCACTTTACCGGGAAATTAAAATAGGTGTCTGGATACGGTTCATTCAGCAGCGTGAAATGCCACCACTCTTTATCATAGTTCTTAAAGCCGTGTTTCTCCATGAGGGCTTTTAAAAGCAGGCGGTGCCCTCTTTGCTGCGGTCCTATGTTTTTGTTGTCCGGGTGAGACAGTTCATGGAAGCAGTCAAACCCCGTTCCCATGTCCAGGGAATTGTCTGCATAGCGCACGCCTGCCGGCAGATAACATTCCGCAAGAGGCGCTGCTTCATTATAAACAGGTTGAATGGGGGCCGGCAGAGGCACGATGGTCAGGTCCACAGTGCTGCCCCGGCTGTGACTGGATTGGTCGGCGACGTATCCGTCGCGAAAAAGATTTTTCTTGTCCACCGTGGGATAAAACTCTTTTTTTGTTTTGGTGTCGCGAATATCCCTGGCCCATCTGACAAAATGATCAACAGCCTGCTGTGGGCGGTAGCAGTCGTAGATCTTAATCGTCATGGAAAAGGGCGCCAGATCTTTTTGAACCTTGGCCAGCGCCTGCGCGGCCTCACGGGTGAGAATGCACGTTGGCGCCAGATAGCCGTCCACCCGAACGCCCAGAAAATTGTGTTTGCTGAAATATCGAATGTCCAGAACCGCGTCGGGGATGACCTCTTCAAGATGGACAAAAGTGTCAGGCATCTTTTCCGCGCCATATGATGCGGCGGGCAGCACCCATGGAAGCAGCGTTACAATCAGAAGTGCAATGATGGGCATGACGTTTTTCATTGTAAAATTTTCCTTTTCAGAGCAGGTTCAGGATTCATGAGAATGACGGGTTTTGCTGCGGGATCAAGCCAGTTTAAGATTCTGAGCAGATTTTCTTCGGACACGGCCACGCAGCCTGCTGTGGTTGACTTCGATCCTGCCCAGATATGCAGAAAAATGGCACTGCCGTGGCCCTTGATGACAGGATCGGTGTTGTATTCGATGACCATGCCGTGTTTATAGAGATGGTCCGCTCTCTTCATTTTTTCAAAAGAGAGGGCCCGGGTCTGGCTTTGCTTGACCCAGCGGTTGTAATCAGGGGCGTTTGGGTCATCAATCCAGACATCATCGGGCTGGGACTGGCGGTAGGGCATTTTAGTGGCTGCTGACTCGGCATAACCGAATGCCGTTCCCAGCCGGTATAAACCGGAGGGTGTTCTTCCATCCCCCTCCCGTTTTTCTCCATAAGGCGCGAAGCCGTTTCTGCCGATGGACGCATCGAAGGGCTCCATCGCCCTGCGCCATTCGGAACCGGTCCGTTCCAGGGCATAGACCTTTCTGGATTTGAAAAAAGGAAAGCTGTTTCCTGTGACCAGCAGAATCTGGTTGACGTCCGGGGGAATGCTATTGACAGCCGGCAGAGGGGTGTCTGACTGTTCTGTGGTGGTTGAGGAAAAACAGTCTGATGCCATCAGGGGAAGGAAGACAATGGTAATGACTGCTAAAAAAAAGATCGTTATCCGGAACCAATGGCATGTTTTCATTTTTGCACCTGTGTGTTTGTGCATTTTTAATTTAAACTACAGCATTTTTCAACATAATTATCCGTTTGCGGGCAAAAATAACACAGGCTCCAAATGATGGACATGATTGTAATCATCCGCGAAATGTTATATAAAAATATTAACGTATTACTGAAAACAGGTTTTGAAACGTTTTACGAGGCGCTTCATAATCCTAGCTGGACAGTTTTTAGACAATAGGCTTTAATACTGATCGAGGAATGACCTGTATGATAATTGCAGAGAGACGAAAGCAAAAGCGGAGATCAGAAGATTTGCAAGGAGACGATAATCTGCTTAAGCGCTTTGAGTTTCTGATTCAGAATGCGCGGGATGTTATTTTAACCATTCGTCAGCGGGACAGGAAAATACTGGAAGCCAACAAGGCCGCGCTCAAGGCCTATCATTATTCCATTGATGAATTGAGATCCATGACGATTGATCAGCTGGAAAGTGCTGAGTCGAAAGATCAAGTCAGGTTACATGCCGGACCGGATGGCCGCCATGAGATGTTTTTTGAAACGATTCATGTCAGGAAAAACGGCCAGACGTTTCCCGTGGAAGTCAGTATGCAGAAAACGCTGATGGGAAATGAAAAGATTATTTTCAGCATTGTGCGCGATGTATCCAGGCTCAATGAATCTCAGGAAGCCCTGCTGGGAAGTGAAAGTAACATGCGGGCGCTTTTAAATGCGGTCACGGAGTCCCTGCTTCTCCTGGATAAGGATGGGACGATTCTCTCTGCGAATGATACGTTTGCCAAGCGTCTGCGTGTTGGAATGGACAAAATCGTCGGTGCCAATTATTACGATCTGCTGCCGGCGGACATGGCAAATGAAAGAAGAAGACAGGCCGACAACGTTATTCAAAACCGGATCCCTGTCCGTTTTGAATATGTCTCAGACAAGCGATGGATCGATCAGGTGATTTATCCTGTTTTTAACGACCAGGGAGAGGTGGTCAGGCTGGCCTTTTTCGGTGCCGATATTTCCCGGCGCCGTGAAATGGAAAGAGAGCTGGAAGCAATGGCCCTCAATGATCAGTTGACCGGTTTGTATAACCGACGGGGTTTTTTTACGCTGGCGACACGCGAACTCAAAAGGGCACAGCGTTCTCAAAAAAGCCTGCTGCTTTTCTTTCTTGATCTGGACGGCCTTAAGGATATTAATGATCAGTTCGGTCATGAGGAAGGTGATCGTATGCTGACGGCTGCGGCCAAGGTCTTAACTCAGACTTTCCGGATATCCGACATTACTTCACGTATCGGCGGGGACGAATTTGCCATTCTTGTTGTTGATGCCGATGATACTCTAATCGAAAAACTGCTGTTGCGCCTGTACCGGCTGATCAATAATTTTAATGCCCGGAAAACGCATAAATCCAAACTGGCCCTCAGCATAGGACATGCTATCTATGATCCCCTGAAACCGTCTACGCTTGATGAACTCATTTCTCAAGCCGACCAGGGGATGTATAAGATGAAAAAAGTGAAATACCGCCGCCTGTAAATAAAACCGGTCCTCAATTGAAGATGCCGAATGGATAACGTTGTTTTGCCTCCGGCAGTTCCCGGTTTATGGGCAATAACTGAACCATGAAAGAATAGAGCTGAATCGGTATGACCTTTCCCGGCCTTTTAAAAAAAATGCGGGATGAACAAAAAATCAATGCCGGACAGGTTGATCTTCTGCTTGACTTATACGAACGACGAATCATTCCTGTCCATCGGGAGCTGCGTTTCTTTCTGTATTTTGGTGTTTTGCTCATTGTCGCCGGAGCGGGCCTCACCATCAAGCAATACTTTGTCCATCTGGGAGACATTGCCATCATTTCTTCCCTGACCCTGTGCTGTGCGACGGCATTCGTCTACTGCTTCTGGAAAGGAAGCCCATTCAGCCTCAGGGAAGTCACCTCACCTGGTATAGCCTTCGATTACGTCTTGTTTTTCGGCTGTGCCTTGTTTTCAATGGATATCGCTTATGTTGAAATGCAATTTCATATTCTGGGTGACGGATGGAAAAACTATCTGCTGATTTCATTTGCTTTGTTTATTTTTC
>JAGFXG010000339.1 GCA_017860985.1 Deltaproteobacteria bacterium | reverse complement strand
AACGTCTGCATCACTATTGGTGATATCACCAATTAATCTTCAAGAAGTTGAACGACAAGAAATGGGGGATGTTCAGAATCGTTGTCGAAGGGCAGCAGGATAAGGCCGTTTCGTGTTAAGAAACAAGATCATTTCTGTTTGCTTTGCAGACCTGATTTTTTCTCGAGGTGCTTCCCCATGGCCACAAAAAGATCCGTGGACTGGGAAATGATTTCATCCAGGGGAGTTATGAAACCACCAAGAACCCACTCATGGGCGATCATGATGATCGAACCTGCCAGACCGGTCGGAATGATGCTCGTGTTGAGCATTTCTTTATGAATCCGCGGAAAAACCTTCAACAAGAAAAGTCTCACCAGGTTGGCCAGCAGACGCATGGCGTTCTGGTATTCCCTGTCTATTTTTGGGCTGACCCCCAAGATTTCAAAAAGCTGCACCTGCGCCCTGCGGGGATCCTGCTGAAACCGTTGATAAAACATCTTTAACACCCGCGAAGCGGTTTCCAGCGGGAAGCCTTTGCTGTCTTCCAATGCTGCCATGGCATCACGCTGCCCTTCATCAATCAGCTCACGGTACACGGCACACAACAAATCCTCTTTATGATGGAACGATTCATAGAAATAACGTTCTGTCAGGCCTGCAATCCCACAGATCATCTTGATATTGGTCTTTGCGTAGCCCCTGGTCCCAAATGCTTCAAGCCCCGCTTCGATAAGCTTTTTCCGACGCTCCTCTTCCCTCAGGTTCGCTTCGACACCGCCATAGACCCGATTCTGGATTGTTTTCGTTTTCATGAAAATAATCTGACAATAACTCTTGTCAAAGTCAAGAAGATTTGGTAGAAAACTGAAAATCTTTAATGTCAGATTGTCCGGCACAAGGAAGGCATCGCTCATGGGGATCAGGCAAGACATTCAATTCGTTTCAGAAGGATTGAAATGTAGGGGTTGGTTTTTCAAATCTCCCGGCATGGACAAGGCCCCGTGCGTCATTCTCGCCCACGGCTTCTGCGGGGTCAAGGAAATGCGCCTCGACGCTTATGCTGAAGCCTTCGCCGGAGCCGGATACCATGCCCTGGTTTTTGACTACCGGCATTTTGGCGGCAGCGAAGGCGATCCCAGGCTTATCCTGGACATCAAAAAACAGCACCAGGACTGGCGCGCCGCGATCCGGTTTGCCAAAAAGCTCCCGGAGGTGGATTCACATCGGATTGCCCTTTGGGGCACATCATTCAGCGGAGGCCATGTCCTGGAGATAGCAGCAACGGATCAGGATCCCGACATTGTTGCCGTCATATCACAGGCGCCGCACATGAACGGTTTTGCAACGGCGGCGGCAAGCGGTCCGGTCAATTCCATTCGGCTGGGGACAGCCGCCTGGCGGGATATGGCGCACAAGATGCTGCGGCGAAATCCTTACTATGTTCCCGCCATCGGTTATCCCGGCGATCTTGCCGCCATGACGGCCCCCGGTGTGGTGGAAGGGGTGAAGAAACTTTATCCCCCGGAATTCGAACCGGACGAACGGGTAGCAGCACAACGCCTGGGTGTCCCCTGGCTCGTGCAGGTTGCCGCCAATGACCTTACGACCCCTGTAAAACCGGCAATCAAGGCGGCAGGTAAGGCGCCGAAAGGCGAGCTCATAATTTATCAATGCGGTCACTTCGACGTATACGTCCCCCCGTATTTCCAACAGACCGTCGGTGATCAGATCCGGTTTTTAAAAAAGCATCTTAGCGATGCGCCTCATCCGGCGTTATAAGCAGATACGATCGGGCATCAACCACCTAGCAGCAAGCTGTAGAAGCATGAAATGAACATTATTATATTGCAGCAGACTAAGGCGAATTAACGCTCGTCCCGCGTGAGCGGCATTAAAGAGGAGGCTTTCATGTTAACCAGCTCAGAAGTTGCATCAATTCTGTCCCGTTTTCCAAAATTTGAGGATTCCTGTATCGGTCTTCCCTACGCTCCGCGCATGCCAAAGCACATGGTAAGGGAGACCCGGGAGGTCATAGCCATTGCCCGCAAGTTCAACGATGAAGTGGCAAAGCCCCTTGCTCTCAAGCTTGATCGTCGCACGCACGAAGATCCGGATTTCCTTCCCTGGGAACTGATTGAGGAGACCAACCGCCGGGGCTTCTATACGATGTGGGTTCCAAAAATATTTGGTGGACAGGGATACAACATGCCTTCGAGCTCCTTTTTCCTGGAAGAGGTTGCCTCGGCCTGCGCAGGCATTGCAAATGTCATCGGCGTGCATTACCTGGCGGTGGCCGGTCTCATCGCTTCAGGAAACGCGCGCATTTCCAAAAGGGTTCTCCGGGAGGTTATCGACGGCGAGAAGTCCGGCAAGCCCTGCCTGATGGCGCTGGCCACTACGGAGCCCGGGGCGGGAACGGACGTCGAAGAAGTCGATCTCGTGGACAAGGGCCGAGTGACCTGCACCGCCAGACGCGTCGAAGGCGGCTACATCGTCAACGGCACCAAGGTATTCATCTCGATGGGACACGTTTCCACCTGGACGGTCCTTTCTGCTTATGAAGATGTCCGGCGGCCTTCCGAGACAAACATCGGCTTTGCCGTCAAGACCGGCGCCAGCGGGTTTTCCTTCGGCGGGCATGAAAACAAGATGGGGCAAAGGGCCTGCCCGGCAAGCGTGCTCATTTTCGAGGACTGTTTCATTCCTGATGACCAGGTGATCATGAGCGCGGCTCTCGTGAAGAAATATTCCAGTCAGCCCAACAGAGATATTTCCCAGCACTATATTGATTATGTAGTTTCCGCCACACGTCCGGGTGTTTGTGCCTTCGGCACCGGTGTCGCGCGCGGCGCATTCGAGACGGCTCTGCAATACGCATCCAGCACCGAAGTAAACGGCCGCCTGTTGATCAATCAGGAGTGGGC
>JAGFXG010000124.1 GCA_017860985.1 Deltaproteobacteria bacterium | reverse complement strand
CTGATATTTCAAAACCTGAGTCAGCACTTGCCTTTCATTACAATCTTATCTATATTCAGAAACAACTATCTGTGGAGTTTTGTTGATGGAAGATCGTCAGTTTGGCCGGATTCGTTTTCTTCGCGGGGAAAACGGGGGGAAGTATCCTTACAATCATTCTTTGTATTTGCAGGGCGACAACCTGCGTGTGGTTCTCGATCCCGCATGCTCGCTTTCCAAGCTCACACACCTGAAAGATCAGGGCGTGGACCAGGTCTGGTTGTCGCACTGGCACGAAGATCACATCCACTACATGAATGCGTTTGAAGACTGCACCGTCTGGATTTCCAAACGTGATTTTCCGCCGCTGACCGACCTCAATATTTTCATGGACTGGTACGGCTTGCTGTTGCCGGATCAGCGCTCCTACTGGGAAAAGGTCATGCTTGAAGTGTTCGACTTCAGGCCCCGGCAGGCAGCTTGCTTTCTTGAGGATGATCAGCTCATTGATCTAGGGGGATTGAGTGTTCAGGTAATTGCCACTCCCGGCCATACACCGGGCCACTTGTCATTTTATTTTCCCCAAGAGGATCTGCTTTTCCTCGGGGATTACGATCTGACGTCATTCGGGCCCTGGTATGGCGACGTCGCTTCCAGCATTGAAGATACAATCCTCTCCATCCACAGGCTCAAAAACATTCCCGCCCGCCGCTGGGTGGTGGCGCACAATACGGGGCTTTATGAAGAAAACCCCGGCCCCCTTTGGGATCTGTATGAAAGTGTCATCTACCAGAGGGAAGCGAAGCTTCTGGCTGCCCTGAAAGAACCAAAAACGCTGGAGGAAATCTGCGCCTGCTGGATTATTTATGGAAAGCCCCGCCAGCCGAAAGAGTTTTTTGAGTTCAATGAAAAGGTAATGATCGGCAAACACCTGGAACATGCGCTGCGCAAGGGACGGATTGTTTACGAAAACGACTGCTACCGACGTATATGATCCTTGGAAACGGATATTGTAAAGACTGATTTAAGCCTTTCCATTCACTTTTTTGCGGCTTGACTTAAATGACAGATGATTTTATAAATTAACAAATGATTGAAGGAGAATAAAATGAAAAACTATCTACCGATCATTGCGTTAATCGTTGCCTTGTTGGTGCCGGTAAAGGGGATATCATCAGACAAGGGAAATTACATCAAGATACCTCCGCAGAATTTATTCATTGAAATTTACGAGGACGGCAAAAAAATCGAAAATAGATTTATGTATGTCGACTTAAAAATAGTAGACAAAAAAGATGCGCAATGGACCACAATATTTCTGGATGGTTCCCGACGGTGCATCAAGAAGGGCACGGCCATTTATAAGCCGGTTGTCAGCCGGTGGGACGATGCGATTTCCGATATAAGCTATGATAAAAATTCTTTTCAATTAAAACTGAAATTTCCATTTGCTGAAGAAGAAATGACTGTGAAAGGAACAAGAATAAAAAATACATCCGACTTTAAGATCGAAGGCACCGGGTACAGAAAAGATTTAGTTTCCAATAAAGAAGTTGCAATAGAATGGAAATCTATCATTGTTGATACTTGGTAGTGGCCTGACGCAGTCAACTCATTGGAAAAAAGACGAAAATAAATCTGATTTTATTAACAACATCAAATACTTGAACATCATGCCGGGCATGCGCAATGCGCACCGGCCTTCTTTTCATTTGTTCCTTATTTTTTTCACATTCCTCACCTCCTGAAATACTCCATTGTACCTAAAACCACCTGTCATCATTTCGGGTTTCGATTCTTCCGTTTTGTAAGCAAATAATTGATTTTATTAGATTATACAAAAATACTAAAAGTCAGACATTGGGCTTGAATACTAGCGATACGCCTGTAGTATACCCAAAATTAACTAGTAAGACTTTTCAAAAAAACTATGTCATAGACTTTGCCAACTTCAGCGATGAAGGAAT
This sequence comes from Deltaproteobacteria bacterium, assembly GCA_017860985.1. GTDB lineage: Bacteria > Desulfobacterota > Syntrophia > Syntrophales > Smithellaceae > UBA8904. Next base: position 3,469 of record JAGFXG010000124.1, on the reverse strand, counting down.
TTGATTCAATCAAATGCTAAAAAGGAGCCTGTTCATGCAACCCAGAAATGAAATCTCTGTCAAGGAACAATTAGCCGGTAAACGAATTCTGATCACTGGGACAACGGGATTTTTAGGGAAAGTTGTCATCGAAAAAATCATCCGTGATATACCGGATGTAGAAAAGCTCATCCTGCTGGTTCGTGGAAATGACAAGTATCCCACGGCGAGGGAGCGATTTGATCATGAGATCGCATTGTCCACCATCTTCGACCGCCTCAAAGATGAAAGCGCTGCCTGTTTCAGACAATTCTGCAAGGAAAAGATTGAATGCGTCACGGGCGAGCTGACCCAAAAGAATTTCGGGTTGAACAGCGAAGATTTCACAGGGCTTGCCGGCCGGATTGACATGGTCATCCATGTGGCAGCTTCCGTAGATTTCCGGGAACAGCTGCAGAAGGCATTAATGATCAATACCCTGAGTCTTCTCAATCTTGCGAATCTGGTCAAGGCAGCCGGGAACATCCCGATGATCCATGTATCAACCTGTTTCGTCAACGGCTTCAATACGGGGGACTGCCGGGAAGAAATCGTTGTTCCCGTCAGCAAGGGCTTCATAAGAGACGCGAAAGGCTTTTATCAGGTCCTCCCGGTGATTGCAAAGCTGCACAAAAAAATCAGGAAGGTTGAAGAAAACTGCGCCGACCCCGATCAGCTGGCTGAACGCCTGGTTGAACTGGGCTCAAAAGAATCCCACCGATATGGCTGGAATGACACGTACACGTTCACAAAGTGGCTTGGTGAACAAATTCTCATGGAAGAGCTTTCGGACTCCACATTGACCATTGTCCGTCCGGCAATCATTGAAAGCACCTACCAGGAGCCGGTTCCGGGATGGGTGGAAGGCGTTAAAGTGGCAGACGCGATCATCCTTGCCTATGCAAGGGAAAAGACCCCGTTCTTTCCCGCACGGGCAAACGGTGTCGTCGATATTATTCCGGCTGATATGGCGGCAAACAGCCTGATCCTGGCGGCGGCTGAAGCGCTGGCGATGCCGGGAACGCACCGGATTTACCAGTGTTCAACCGGCTCGTCAAACCCCATCACCGTCGGCAGAATGGTGAATTTGCTTCAACTTGAGTCCAACCGCAACGCCGAAGCCTATGAAAAGCTGTATCCAAAAGGCAAACCAAAAAGAAACTTCCGGATTGTGGATAGGAAACTTTTCATCACGGCAATGGCAACATTGAAAGGCGTTGTGACGTTTTATGACGGCGTCTGCAAGATTACCGGCATGAAAAACAGGATTCGCAAAGTGACGGATTTTGTGAATACAACCATGAAACTGGCCATCACCTTTTCTTTTTACGCGTCACCCCGATACGTGTTCCATAACAATAATCTTATGGACCTTACCTCACGGGTATCGCCCGCGGATACCAGCGTTTTTCCGGTGGACGCACGAGCAATTGAGTGGGAGCGCTACATGGGGCCGATTCATCTGTCCGGTTTGAACCGCTATGCCTTGAAGGCTCGCAAGACTGCCATTCAACAGGCAGAGGATACCATCAGAATCACGGGCGTCGCGGAGATTCCTGCTGTTGGCGGAACACTGGAAAGCGGGACGGTTTAGTCCTGAAGTGAGCACAGAGCGGATAAATTACAACGAAATAGGTATTTACAAGCCGCTTCTCACAAGATAGTTTCTTCCGTTATTTTTAGAAAAAAACCGGTATTGAACGACCGGGGGACGGGATGGAGATTTGAATGAAGAACACGATAAAAAACAAAGGGATTGAAAACAAAAAGGAACCGGTCAAAGACAAATACCGGATTGTGGGACCCCTTTACGATTTCCTGAGCAATCTCTACAGCGGACGATCCATTCACCACTGCAAGATCGCCATGATCAACAAGGACAACGTCAAAAAGGGCGACAGGATTCTTTTTGCCGGCGTGGGACATGGACTGGACGCCATACAGGCGGCGGAACTGGGCGCCAATGTAACCGTGGTTGACATCTCGGAAACCATGCTGAATCAATTTCGTCAAAAGCTGAAGAAAAACAACCCGAAACTGAAGATCCGCCAGGTCCATTCGGACATCCTGGAATTCAACGAATTTAAAAAATATGACATGGTGGTCGCGAATTTCTTTCTAAATGTCTTTTACCAGGACATGATGACCAGGGTCCTGGAGCAGCTCGTCCGGCTGGGAAAACCGGGGGCAAAAATTGTCGTGGGCGATTTTTCCTATCCTACAGGCAATATCTTCTCGAGGGCCTTCAAGGTCATTTACTGGTACGGAGCCGTCCTTTTCTTCTGGCTCTTCGCCAGAAACGCCGTTCACAACATCTATAATTATCCGGAATTCATGGAAAACGCCGGATTGGTCATTAAGGAGAAAAAATACTACAAGCTGGGTATTATTAATTGTTACTGGTCTGTCCTGGGAGAAAAATCTGCATAAGGATGGTATTTAATTAATAATTAAATTATTCATTTTGAGGTGACGATAGTGGAAAAAGTTCTGGCATTTCCCGCGGGAGCAGTTGCAGACGAAAGTGGTTTTTCTCATAGTGAACGTGTAGCCTGCCTGAAGGAACACGGCGCACATTCGCAGTCCTTCTCAACCATGCAGCCGGGTATGGATTATTTCGATCTTCCAGGCATAGGCTACATTGCCTTCATGAAGAAGTGGGGATTCAAGATGGTGCTTGCTGATCCAGTCTGCGATCCGGTTCATTTCGAACTCATCATCGACAAGTTTCTATTGTGTCATCCGTCCGCCCAGTTCGTACAGGTAACCAAACCGGTCGTGGACATCCTCCGCAGGAAATACAGGTATTACGGAACTCAATTCGGTTCGGAAATCCGGATAGATCTTCAGAAATGGAATCTCAAGGGCGGCAAGAAACAGGTAATCCGCACGGCCATCAACCAGTCCATAACAATGGGTGTCGAGGTCAGGGAAAGCCATAAGGATGATCATGCCGAAGAGATATCCAGAAGGAAATCAAATCGTCAGTTACGTGCCCAACATCTCCCGATCATGCCCTTCCTTCAAACAGGGACTGTGGTATGTGATCATGAACCACGCCATGGAAATTTTCAAACAGGAAGGCGTGCCCTATCTGGACCTCGGTCTGGTTCCGCTGATGGTGGCCGATGAAATCGAACCGCAGGAATCAAAATTGCTCAGGAAAATCATTGGCGTCATTCATGAAAAAGGAAACTTCCTGTTCAACTTCAAGGGACTCGAGTTCGCGAAGGGCCGTTTTCAGGGCACGGTGGAAAGGAACTACTGCTGCCACAGGAGGTCAACCCCCTTGGTCTCATTGCTTGCCCTCTTGAGGATGACGGGGGTCATCTAGTGCAGTGCTGCGTCACAAAAACCTTTCTGTCATAACCTTTCAGATCACGCAGGTCGGCATCCAGACGTCGTCCCCGCTTGTGCCCTCGTGTGCCCTTCAGAGCATTAGGGTGCGAAA
>JAGFXG010000123.1 GCA_017860985.1 Deltaproteobacteria bacterium | reverse complement strand
TTCATGTCCATAGGATCACCACGCTACTACTGATGCGCCGGGGAGTCGTTACATCTGCTTCTACTTTTCTCGTTTACTGAAAGCTACTTTATAGAAACACCGAAAGTGTGTCAAGATAATTTGATGTGAAGAAAAAATTGAGTTGAAAAAACACATTCATGATAAGAATATCAATCTAATTCCATCAGGGGATGAAACGGGTCAAGAAACGCAAAACTCTTCGACAGTGAGGACATGCTGTCGAAATTTCCATTTGATGACATCTGTTACATCAACTTTACATCCCTCGTCGCCCGGGTCACTACAAAACATCGTTCGATATTGGATTTTGCATCCACCGGAATGACAAAAAAACCCGGCCGGTCCGGCTGGTAGCCCATAGTGGTACCCACCATCTCTTCGCCGTCTTTGAAAAGAACTCTGATCTTGCGGCCGATAACAGGTTTGCCCCCTTCGAAATCTTTCTTGTCCTCATAATCCGGATTGCCACCGAAATCTTTTACAAAAAAAACGGCCTTTAACTCATTGATTCGCACATCCAGCGGTTTGTCTCCGGGTTTGGATCCAACAGGCGTCACATGAAAATTTTCCTTGTTGGGCGCAAAATCAGTGGTAATGCCTTTCTGAATGCGTTTGTCGGCGTAACGTATAACAATTTTATTTTGAATCATGGCTATCCTCCTTCATGGCAGAAGCTGTCAAAATAATGATGTGACACTGTCACTCAATCTGATCTCTTTCCGGATATTGTGTCTATTCTTACACCAATCACACAAACTTTGTCCAGTTGATCGTTGTCATAAGAGAAAACATCATTGCCGGCATACTTCTTCATCAGGATATCAAGCGCCTGCTTTTTTTCTGCATCGTGTTCAATAAAATCAGCCTGACCAAAACCGATTACACTTCTATATTTCATGCCCCACGAACAGGCCGCCTCACCTTGTACCAGATCACCGGGCATATCTACTTCAAAACACACGGTATGGTTTTTGCGCAGCATGTCAATTTTTCTGCCCGAGGTTGCACAGTGAAAATAGAGGCAGCCGGCGCTCACGGCAAAATTGACAGGAACAATATAGGGAACATCCCCTTCAGCCATCGCAATCCGGCAAACCTGAGCGGCCTGCAAGATATCATCGATTTCTTTGGGATCTTTTATTTCTTTGTCTGAACGCCGCATTTTACCTTGCTTTCCAATACCGGACAGCCCTGAAGAACTCTTGGCATGTTTAATAAAGATATGATAAAAAGCATCACTTTTAAGTGATCGGCTTTTACGCTTTTATCTGGATATTTTTATACGAACAACACAAAAAAGTCGATGACTTTATCATGCGGATATGAGAGAAAAAAATATGGACAAAAAAACAAATCGGGCTATTGGCGTCTTTGATTCCGGTATCGGGGGATTGACCGTTGTGCGCGCGCTCATGGAGCGCCTGCCTTTTGAAAACATTATTTACTTCGGCGATACCGCCCGTGTGCCCTATGGCGTCAAATCGGTGGAAACCATTAACCGATACGCCATGCAGATTACGGAATTTCTACTGAAGAAAGACGTCAAGCTTCTGATTGTCGCCTGCAACACGATGGCGGCGGTAGCCTATCGCGCCATCCGGGACTTGTCGCCTGTGCCGGTACTGGAAGTAATTGAAGCCAGCGCAAAGCTCGCGGTATCCGAAACGCGCAGCAAGACCATCGGCGTGATTGGAACACCCGCCACGGTCAACTCAAATGCATACGCGCGTGCCATACACCAGTTGGATCGCGACGCGAAGGTTTTTTCTCAGGCCTGTCCCCTGTTTGTTCCGTTGGTGGAAGAAGGCTGGCTCGATCATGAAGCCACAAAACTTGTTGCCGAAGAATACTTAAAGCCGGTCATGGCCGAACAGATCGACACGCTGGTTCTGGGCTGCACGCATTATCCGCTCCTCAAACCGCTCTTTCAGGATATCGTCGGCGCGAATGTAAGGCTTATCGATTCGGCCGAGGCAATGGCGGAAATCGCCGCCGACCTGATTCACCGTGAGAATCTTGGCAACACCAGCCGTCAGTCACCCGATTATCTGTTTTACGTAAGCGATGTGCCGTATCGTTTTCAGACGATCGGCGAACGTTTTCTTGGACGAACACTCGCCCGTGTTGAGATGGTCAGGCTGTAACATGCATGGCACGAGGAAGCTGCAGTTCCTGTGCCGGTTGAAGCAACAATCACTATTATTTTTTCCTCTGGAGTAGAGAAATGAAGATCCTGCTTGCCGGTTACAATATTGACAGCGATTTAATTTGCGAGTTTAAAGAAAAAAGCGCTTTAAAGCAGGATATCACGCCGGAAACCATATCCGCCGCCTACGCCCGGATCAGTCGCAGCCCCAAATCGGTTGACGCACTGAGGAGGGATGCACGAACCGAAGTGGAAAAAGCCCGCAAATCCAACCGCAATATCGTTTTTGAGATGGGGCACAGCTCGGTGGCCGAACATGCAGTATTCAACATCGACGTCATCGGTGTCTCCCGCCTGCTTACGGAAGAAATCGAAAAATTCCGCCTGTGCTCCTATACGGAAAAATCTCAGCGCTATGTCCTGTTTGACAAAGATTTTGTTGTGCCGGAAGAAATTGCCGAGCCGGGTTTGAAGGATTTATTCGTCGCAACCGTCGGGATGCAGAATGATTTCTATCATCACCTCTATGATCAACTGCGACCTTATGTATTCGAGCAAAACAAGCAACTGGCCGAAAATCCCGCCAATAAATCCATGCTGGAGGGATGGGCTAAGGAGGACGCCCGCTACGCCATCGCGCTGGCCACGGAAACCCAGCTGGGCATGACCATCAACGCCCGCAATCTTGAGCTTATGCTGCGGAGGCTTTCGGCGCTGCCGCTGGCCGAGGCACACCTCTGCAGCGAAAAGCTTTATGCCGCCACCAAAGATATCGCGCCGTCGCTCATCCGCTACACACAGGCAACAGACTATGACCGTTTCACCCGGCGAAATCTTCGCGAGGTTTGCACGCCGTACGCTGCGGAAAAAGAAAGTCCGTCATCGCAATCGGTCCGTCTGGTTTGGTCAACGCTGGAAGCCGACAGACAGGCCGCCGCCGCGCTTCTATTCACATCATCCAGCATGAGCTATGACGATTGCCTTCAGGAGGCTGGACGAATGAAACCGGCCGATGCCAAGGCCCTGTTCAAGACCCTTTTCAGAAACATCCAGGCCTATGATGCGGTGCTTCGGGAACTTGAAAATATTGACATGCTCTTTGAGTTGATCATGAGCGCCAGCTGTTTCGCTCAATTCAAGCGTCACCGCATGGCTACCATCATTTGCCAGGATTACAACCCGGCCCTGGGCATCACCATTCCGCCTGCTGTGCGTGCAATAGGGCGGCAGAACGAATTCATGTCCATGATCAAAAAAACCAACAGCGCCTATGAAATCATCAGGCAAAAGAACCCTGCTGCCGCTCCCTATGTGCTGACCAACGCTCACCGCAGGCGCGTACTGATCAAGTTAAACGCGCGCGAACTTTATCATCTGACGCGCCTGCGCGTAGATCAACATGCCCAGTGGGACATTCGAGATCTGTCGGAAAAGATGCTGAAACAGGCCCGCAGAATCATGCCTCTGACCCTGATGATGGCCTGCGGCAAAGACGGTTTTGCAGCGCAGCGGAAAAAAATCTTCCCGCGGGCGTAATTCTTTTTTCATCAGCGTGACCGCATGACAAACAAAAGAAACCTTCCGATAGTTCTTCTGGCCACCACTATCAGTTCATTTACCACGCCATTCATGGGTTCATCCGTGAACGTCGCTTTACCGATGATCGCTCACGATTTTTCCATGAATGCATTAACCATAAGCTGGGTGGCCTCGTCCTTTCTTCTGGCAGCAGCTATTACGCTGGTGCCGCTGGGGCGCCTGGCCGATATTTACGGGCGTAAAATATTTTTTCTTTCCGGCTCCCTGATTTTTGCCCTGTCGTCGCTTTTCTGCATATGGTCGCAGACGGAAGCCTTTTTCATCGCAATGCGCGTTGTCCAGGGAATCGGCGGCGCAATGATTTTCAGTACCGGAACAGCGATGTTGATTTCCGCCTATCCGCCGGGTGAGAGGGGCAGGATTCTGGGAATCAACATTGCCGCAGTTTACATCGGACTCACCTGCGGCCCGTTTATCGGCGGCTTGCTCACCCAGCACATGGGATGGAAAACCATTTTCATTTTCAACGCCGTGCTGGGTGCGGCGGCGGCCGGTCTTTCCATCTTAGTGGCGAAAGAACAACAGACGGAAGCCCGCGGCGAGGGGTTTGATCTGGCCGGGTCCCTGCTTTACGCGGCTACTCTGTTTTCGCTGATGTACGGCTTTTCACAACTGCCCTCCCCGGAAGGCGGCGCACTGATCGCGACCGGCATTTTATGTTTTATTTTCTTCATCCGGCAGCAATTGACCAGACCTTTCCCGCTTCTCAATATTAACCTTTTTCTGGACAACCGTGTTTTTGCATACTCCAATCTGGCAGCTCTGATCAACTATTGCGCCACCTTTGCGATTACTTTTATACTGAGCCTTTATTTGCAGCACGTTAAGCTCCTGACACCGTCGCAAACAGGTGTCGTGCTGGTGATTGAACCGCTGCTGCAGGCGATCTTTTCGCCGTCCGCCGGCAGACTGTCCGACCGCTATGAACCAAGGATAATTTCCTCCATCGGCATGTCGCTGACAGTCATCGGTCTTGCGGGACTGATCTTCATTGCTTCGGATACGCATCTATATTACATTGCGGCGTGCCTGGCGATACTGGGCATCGGCTTTGCGCTTTTTTCATCTCCCAATGTCAATGCGATCATGAGCTCGGTGGACAATAAATTTTACGGCGTCGCGTCGGCAATGCAGGCAACCATGAGACTGGTAGGGCAGATGCTGAGCATGGGCATTGCCATGCTGGTTTTTGCCTGGATCATCGGCGACAAAAGCATCACTAATGAAAACGAGGCGCTTTTAATTATAAGTTCCAGGTTGATTTTTGGCATCCTGACCGTGACGTGCATTTTCGGCATATTTGCGTCATTTGCCAGGGGCCGCGTGCATAAAGAGTAATCAGGCAATCACACTGCTCAGCGATTGGTAATG